>DAPQ01000012.1 GCA_002502175.1 Euryarchaeota archaeon UBA19
AGTCTCTCTGATTGTATCAGTTGCCACGACTTTGTCGAACTCCAGAGAGGCTGCAATTCTAGCGCTAAGGGTGGACTTCCCTACTCCACTTGCACCGGTTATGACCAGCAACCTGCCGACCATTTGTACACCTCTAGCGCTGTATAGCCTTCACTTCAAGGAATTCTTCTAGGCCATGAATACCGAGTTCACGGCCGTTACCAGATAGCTTGTAACCACCAAAAGGAGCGCTGATATTGAATGCACCACCATTGATACTTACCTGTCCTGTTCTCATTTTACGAGCAAATTGCAAAGCCCTCTCTTCATCACCAGACCAGACTCCACCAGACAAGCCATACTCTGAATCATTAGCCAGTGCAATTGCTTCTTCCTCTGAATCGTAGGTTGTTATTGAGAGGACAGGACCGAAAATTTCCTCCCGGAAAATAGTCATATTTGGAGATACATCAGCAAATACAGTCGGCTTGACGTAAAATCCTGAATCAAGGCCATCAGGCATGCCCTCGCCTCCGGCAACTAGCGTTGCACCCTCAGTAATTCCAGAAGCGATGTAGCCGGCTACCGATTCTTGTTGTCTCGCGGAAACCATAGGCCCGCAGCGTATGGATTCATCCATTGGATCGCCTACGGAATAGCGGGCCATTGTTGCAGCGATTACCTCTACCACTTCATCACGAGCAGTTGCCGGAACGATTAGTCGGCTTAGGCTAGAACATTCCTGTCCAGAATTGTTGAAGCAAGCGTATACGGCCATTTTGGCAGCCTTTGCTATGTCGGCATCATCTAGGATTACATTTGCACTCTTTCCACCTAATTCCAGAGTTACTCGCTTTACGGTTGGAGCGGCTGCTTGTGAGACACTCACACCAGCGCCTGTTGAACCGGTGAAACTGACCATGTCTACCTCTGGGTGCGAAGATAGAGTCTCTCCGATTTCTCTTCCATGCCCTGAGATGAGATTGAAGACACCAGCAGGTAGGCCGATTTCATCGATGATATCTGCCAGAATAAATGCGTTCAGTGGAGCCTCTTTTGACGGCTTGAGAATCATTGTACACCCCGCCGCTAGTGCCGGAGCAACCTTCCCAATAATTTGGTGGAGAGGGAAATTCCAAGGAGTAATCATACCCACAACTCCAATTGGTTCTTTGACAATTAAGGAATTACGAACTTCTTCTTCCCAATCAAAAGAATCCAACATTTTTGCATAAGATCGCGACACAACTCTTGGAGTTCCAACCATAGCCATTCGACTGTAATTGATTGGTGTCCCAACCTCTGCGGTGATTAATTCGGCGATTTCTTCTCCTCGCTCAGCGATTGCAGCTGAAATCGCATTGAGGTAGCCTTGCCTCTCTTCAATACTCGATTGCGACCAAGAGGGAAATGCAGTACGTGCCGCAGCTACGGCTTTTTCCACATCATCAGCACTTCCAATCGGCACCGAACCAATGCATTGTTCCGTTGCCGGATTGACTATCTCAATACTACCTTCTCCACTTGCAGCAACCCACTTTCCGTTGATGTAGATGTTCTCGCGCGCGTGCATGTAGTGGGGCGGTACGGCGCGACTTATCACATTCATGCAGTTCAAAAGTAGAGGCGACACCGCCGTGCCATGGGAATTGCAGTGGAACGTCATGATGGTGGAGTTGCTGTTGTAACTCTCTCTGAAGAGGCTGCTAGGAATGCCTTGACCCGTACTTTTATGCATGAAATGTCCGGTGTAATGGGTGGTCTACTCGATGATTCTACTTGTAAAGCAATAGTTTTGACTGGAACGGGCCGATTTTTCTGCACAGGAGCGGATATTGATGAGTTCGCAGACTCAATTGACGATGGTTCAATTGGAAACCTCGTAGATGAATTAACCAGTGTATTACACCCTCTTGAATTACGTTTACGCCGTAGTCCAACTGTATTTATTGCAGCAATTAATGGGGCTGCGGCAGGGGGTGGATTAGGTCTCGCTCTTTGTGCTGATTATCGCCTATGTATTCCAGAAGCAAGACTTGCAGCGGCCTTCTTTTCACTAGGAATTTCACCAGATGGAGGCTCGACCTGGCTTCTTCCACGCTTGGTTGGATACCAAAGGGCTCGTCGATTTTTCTTTGATAATGAAGTTTGGACAGGCGAGCAAGCACTTGAATATGGAGCTGTAGATGAATTGGTAAATCCAGATAACCTTCTCGAAAGAGCCGTTGAGATTGCAACAAAATGGGGTTCTTGGGCAGAGGCAAGTAAACAAGGCACCAAGCAATTACTAGATGCCTCATCGACAACCTTCATGGAGACTCAACTTGAATTTGAAAAGGCTTTGATTACGGCTGCTTCACTAACTCCTGACTTTGCAGAAGGGGTCTCGGCTTTCCTAGAAAAGAGAGATGCTAGATTTGGGAAATCGGCTGAGGAAGAATGATTTTGAATATTGCAAATAGGGCATTGAAATGAATTATACCTCAATGAAAAAACGGAAATCAGTATCTTACTCAAAAGATTTACATTTTCCTATCGATAAAGTTTGGAGTGTTATTTCGGCACCTCAGAATTTACAAAATTGTCATCCTTTTTGTAAAACTAATTCAATAATTGAATGGGATGATCAGCATCACGATATTCTACTATATCTAAACGGCAGAAAATATTACCGAGAAGTATTGATTTGGAAGCCTATGGAAGGTTATGAATTGATTATCGGTGAAAAAAATGGCCCAAAATCTTACGTTATATGGGAATTATTTGAGATTGGAAGAAATAGAACAAAACTCAAAATCACGGTATTCCCATATTTATTTGCAAAAACCTCCAAGTTTTTACCGATTTTTCCTTTTTGGATAAAACCAAGATTGCGTCGTTACCTACACTCCGTAATATCTGGATTTGATTACTATCTTCAGACTGGAAAGCCGGTACCTAGGAATTATTTTGGCCACCATCCGTGGTTTTCTTGATCCAATTTATTGTAAATTACGAAGTTTAACAACTCCTACAATGATTGTGATAATACAGCATAATGCAGCGACATTGGCTAGAGTCATCGCCACTGAGCCAATTACAATTCCATAAACCAACCATAGGACAAGTGACGTTGAGACTAGAGTAAAGGTTGGTAGCGAAATTCCATCATGTTTCTTTTCAGACCATACTCTTTGGATTTGAGGAACCCAAGCAATTACTCCCAGAAATCCAGCAAATACTCCGATTACTTCTACCCAGAATGGAATCAAAAACCCCACTCCTCTGAATCACGATGGAAGATCCTCTCGTTCGGACTTTTCTCCTTCAGTCCAATCGTAAATTCCTCTTCCTGTTTTCTTACCAAGACTTCCTTCTGCAACCAGAGAGTTTAGCAATGGATGAGGGCGATATGAATCATCATCAAATGCATCAGCTAGACTATTGAGAATATCTCGTCTTACATCCAAACCGACTAGGTCGGAGAGTTCCAAAGGACCCATAGGGTGTCTGTAACCTAGCCGCATAGCAGTGTCGATGTCACTAGCAGATGCTACTCCGTCAGCGAGCATCCTAATTGCTTCATTTCCGAGAACAACTCCCAATCTACTGGTTGCGAATCCTGGTACATCATTGACAAGAATAGTTTCTTTTCCCATTGCAAGACCGATTGACTGCGCTGCTGCAATAGTATCTTCCGAACAAGAATCGTGACGAACAATTTCGAGTAGTTTCATTATTGGAACTGGATTAAAAAAATGCATTCCAATTACTCTTCCAGGACAATTAGTGGACTCTGCAATAGCAGAAATAGGTAGTCCTGATGTATTGGTTGCAAGAAGAGCGTGCGGGGGTGCCATATCCTCTAATTGACCGAAGATTTGCTGTTTCAATTCCATGTTTTCGGGCACTGCTTCAATAACCAGATCAACGCCGTCAACCGACTCTTTCAAATCAGTAGATTGACTAATGTTAGCCAACCATTTGGCTTTCTGTTCCTCGGTAGTTTTACCACGAGCGATTCCTTTCTCCCAGAAAGTAACAATAGTATTCATTCCCTTTTCTAATCCCTCAGGAAATGCGTCATAGAGTCTAGTTTGCCAACCTGTTTGGGCACAAACCTGAGCAATTCCTGCGCCCATCGTACCGGCGCCGATTACGGCGACGGTACGAACATCCATCGAATCACTCCCTGCCGTAGGCTGCAAGTGCTGCTTGGAATAGCCGCTGTCGTGGAACATCATGCTCCAAGAAGCAGGTGAATGGTGCTACGTCCTTAAGCAATTCAATCGCTGAGACGTAAGCGCCGTAAATGAATGGGTCAGCAACTTCTGTCGCTGGAATATCAATGCCTAACTTTGCTAAGCCTTTGCGAGTATCTTCATCCCAAATTGCATAGGTGTGATGGGTGAAGTGTAGATATGCTGAGAGTCTGCGGATATCTGATCTAGCACTTTCTGTGAAGGAGTCGATAAGTAGAGTGTCTGGGTAGCGAATAGCGTACATTGCTAGTTTGACTTCTCGAGTGGTTTCTTCTCTCCACTCCCTTTTGCCTATATCCATCCAGTCATCTACCATATCGAGCATATCGTTGGTATATGGTCTGTGAATTCGGTAGAGTAATTCTTCGTATCCCTCAGGGTTCTGTTTCGATGAGTGGTGGTGCTCATAGAATAGTTCAGTAAGCCTGTCAAAGAATGGCTTACAGCGTTCCTTGTCGAAGGCGAGTAGCGCTAGATGTTGCATCTTCAGTCGCCCTTCCACTCGCGGTATTGAATCCATTCTTGTTGCATGTAATCATTCATCAGACGGTCTTCGTCTTCATCGGTTGGTAGAACATCTACAAGGTAAGCATCCCAATCAGCGTCGCTGCCTTCGAACTTTTCGCCTTCGAGGGTGTATTTCTTTCCTGCATATTTTCCAATTCCACGGTTGAATTTGTCTGATGGAATTGTCAACTCAGGTTCGCCATCCTTTCGACCCTTTGAGATACGTCGCATCTCATTCCTCAATTCTTGGAAGTAAAGTTCTCGACTTGCCTCGTTAAGATGAGCTCTATCGGCATCATCCTCCGATTCTCTCTCGTCGTAGCGGCCCTTGATTCCGTATACATAGGCCCACTGGGCACTGCTAGAATCATCAGTTCCAAACAGGTCTAAACCTGTACTAACCCATTTGTTGATGTATTTCTGCAACAGTGCACATGGAATAACTCCCTGCTTGACGATTCTTCGGAGCCCATTTGCTCCAGTTCCTAGATGGAATGATTCCTCCTTTAGCATCGGGCCCATCGATGCGGCCAATGGCTGGAAAGAAGATGTGCTGAGCATCTTTAGTTGGTACTTTCCATCGCGGTCGATAAAGTGAGTAAAGCAGAAGAAATCAAGCCAATGGTCGATAGGTGCGTTGAATGAACCGAGGATTCTGGTTCCTTCCTGAGCATTTCTTTCTAGCAACTTTGCAGCCTCTCTGACACCATGTTCTCCAAAGTATGTACAAAGAAGATATGCCATTTGCCAACCGTGCCTTTGCTCTTCGCACATAATTCGCAGAGCACTCTTTTTGTCGTACTCTGTTGGGGCTGTAGCCAGTAGGTGGTTTTGCTGCTCAACGCTAGCAAACTCAGTATCTCCCTGAACACTAACCATAGAGATAATCGCATCTCTGATGTTTTGTTGAGGGATTTGCATTCTTCTTTGCCACTTTGGCATTCCTTCAAAATCTCCAAATTCGATGCTGTTTCCGGCGGTGTCCCAATCGAATTTGATATCGAATCTGTAGTCGCCCAACCAGGATGGGTCGAAGCCGATTCGAGTCTGCCATTCTTGGAAATCGCTAATCCAGGCTTCAAAATTTGGAGAGTAGTCCTGAACAATCTCTGTCTCGCTCATGTCTAAGCCCAAAGGCAACCCGTATATCAATGACTGCTTCTAAGACGTAGTCTTAGTTTGTGGAAAAATGCTTACTTTCCTTCGAAGCGAGGGGTTCGGCGGTCAACGTAAGCCGCGATTCCTTCCTTCGCATCATCACTGTTGAAGAGGGCTGCTTGCAGCTCTCTCTCAAGTGCGAGATGGTATTCGAAAGGCATTTCAGGTCCAGATTGAACCGAGCGCTTGATGTTTCCAACAGCCAATGTAGCTTTGTATGGCAGGGTAAACTGTCCGGCGTAGTCCAAGACATCTTGGCGAAATTCGTCAAGAGAACCATCCCACACATCGTTGATGAGATCCATTTCTTTTGCCTTCTCAAAGGCCATTAACTCTCCACTGACCATGTATTCGAGGGCTCTTGATTTGCCTATGATTCGTGATAGTCGGGCTGTACCTCCAGTACCGGCTAGAACACCGAGGTTGATTTCAGGAAGTCCACACTTTCCTGAGTCCTTCCTTGCGATTCTAATATCGCAAGCCATTGCAATCTCTAATCCTCCACCAACGGCGTGACCATTAATTGCACAAATTACTAACTTAGGAGTCTGTTCAAGCCGGCTTAATGTCTCATTTGCATGGAGACAGAAATTGTACTTGAATCCAGGAGTGACCGAATTTAGCATTTGAATTGAAGCTCCTGCAGAGAAGAACTTGTGTCCATGACCAGTGATTAGAATCACACTAACATCATCATTGAATCGAGCTTTGACAACCGCCGTGTCAATATCTCTCATCATTTCATGAGTGTAGGTGTTAGGCCCAACCTCGTCGCCTTCTAGAGGAGCACCAGCAGAATTGGATGCAAGTTCGATGATCGCAATACCGTTGTCAGTTACTCCGTAATTCACTAGGCTGTTGGGCATTGGCTCTAGGTCTGGCCATGAAGTCATAACAAGCCGACCGTAGGTCGGGATATGAATCAAACGGGTGTTTGAAGTTTACATAATTGAACACTCAAGCGTCAGATTCGCTGAACGAAATCCCCGCTCCTCCTTTTTGGATTTCTTTCCATTCTTGACGGATTTCTTCTGCGCGAGTAGTAGGTTCCCAAACATCTCGGGCAAGGGATTTTCTGAATGGCATTCGCGATACTGTTCTACCATCATCCATCTGTTTTCTCCTCAACATCCCGAGGCGAACAAATGGCCAAAGTGCTCTTCTAAAAATTCCTGGTTGGTAAACCCATTTCATGAACTCAAGACCATCTCCTTTTCGAGCCTGGTGGCGCATCCAATATTTTGCAACCATCTTGAACCCACGATCGCCTATTCGATTCATCAAGAATCGATTTATTGCGCTGACCTTGATTAACGGAACAAGTCTCTTTCGGACTTGTTTTTCATAATCAGACTGACCCATTATCGAATGTGCCGCGTACACTCCACTAGTTATGGCATAGCGCATGCCGAAGCCCCACATAAAATCCTGTAAACCGCCAGCTTCACCAACATAATGGCGGCCATTATGGATGTAGCGATCGGGAATTGAAAAATCACCTTTCCCACCCACTCTTTTAATTGGCTTCCTGTTCAATTCGTAATGGTCTTCATACCAAGCGATTGTCTCGTTAAGGTATCTTCCGGACTTCTTTTGTTTCCTCCATAGGCAGGTACAAATTAGCCCAACTCCGTCGATGATTATCAGGTAAGAGTATGCTCCAGGTGCTAATTTATCGTTAAGTTGGAATGCCACAATATTTTCATGGTCAGTATGGAAAATTTCTCCAAATGCTACTGCGCTTGAATCCTTAGGTCCTGCAGCAATAATCTGGCACTCATCAGGGTCCTTTCTAGTTCCGTAGTGAATTTTTGCACCTGCATTCATCGCCATTCTCTTGAAGCCTTGGTCAATACAATGTTCATCGGTCCCTCTTTCAACCACTCTAAACGCGACTCCATCAGTAATCGGATTGGTAATCTCATCATCTGGGTGAATTAAATCAACAATGCTGAACCCATCGGATTTGAATTCGCTTGGGTCTAAACCCCATTCTCGCATTTCTTCAAAGAAATCGATATCACTTGTCCAATTCTCTATGCCTTGAAAATCTCCATCAAATCTAGCACCTGAGTCCTTTCTAATCTCATGTACGTGAACATCGTATCCATTGCGTGCAAGTATCGTGGCTGCAGAGAGCCCTGAAAGACCCGCTCCCAGAATGTCGACGCGTTCGGACACGTATTGGCCACTACAATAACGTGTTTTGAATGGTTGCTAACTAAGACGAGGCATTGAAGCACTATGAGGGTATGCCAATGTATGGTCCAAGTGGTGGTGCGAGTCGAAGAGCAGACACTCAATCCTGAAGCACTTCGCAAAGAAATTGACTCCGAAGGTTGTGGAAGTATAGTTTCCTTTGTTGGGCTGACTAGAGGAATGGACAATGGAGTTGAAGTTGAAAAATTAGAATTCGATGCTTGGGAGGAAATGCTACCATCTGTTCTTCAACGACTCGGACTTGAGGCGGTTGAGAAATTCTCAGTACAATCAGTGGTGATGGCCCACAGAACTGGGGACGTGTTGCCGCAAGAGCCGATAGTATGTATCCACGTTGGAAGTGCTCATCGCGCAGAGGGCTTCGAAGCTTGTTCTTGGCTAATTTCAGAATTGAAATCACAAGCACCTCTCTGGAAAAAAGAGGTCCGTGCGGACGGTGAAATTTGGAAGGCCGGACTTGGTTAACTCATGAAAAAAGAAGCGATTTAATCCACCTTTACTAAGCGGATTACTGAATAAGTAGTAGACTCTCGGAATTGTAGAGGTCATACTAATGGAGGATTCGTTCACCGGCATTATTGACGTTGGCTCCAAACCGATAATCCCTCGTGAAGCGGTTGCTACTGGCCTTCTTCTGTTATCCTCCGAGAGCTTAGATGTCGTAGCTAATGGTCGCTCCATTAAGGGAGATGTCCGGGAGGCGTCAACAATTGCAGCGATTCAAGCGGTTAAAGAAACTCCACGCATTCTTCCTCATTGCCACCCGATTCCAATAGAAGGATGTACGGTAGATTGGTCCATTGAGGAAGAGGGTCTAAGGTGTACAGTTTCTGTTAGGACGCATTGGACAACGGGTGTCGAAATGGAGGCTCTGTGTGGAGTCAACGCCGGTTTGTTATGTGCTTGGGATATGTTAAAATCTATTGAAAAAGACTCTGAAGGGCAATATCCCTCTTCCCAAATTGACGGTGTCCGAGTTCTAAGTAAGAGCAAGGGCGACCCACATGATTGAAGGCTGAACGCCGTTCGTGATATCTATGGCAACTGTAGATCTTGAGAGTCATTTTCTCGCAGCAACCGAAGCCGCTGCGATTGCAGCGGCAGCATGGCGAGGTAAAGGAGACGGAAAAGCAGCAGACGGCGCGGCTGTGGAAGCTATGCGAGCAGTATTCGATCAGGTGCCTTTTGATGGAAGGGTCGCCATAGGAGAGGGGGAACGCGATGATGCTCCAATGTTATGGATTGGAGAACCACTTGGATCACTCCAAGGTGACCCCCATGCGGCTTCAATCGATATCGCAGTAGATCCACTTGAATGCACTAATCATGTAGCTCTAGATTTACCAAATGCTATGGCAGTTCTCGCCGCAGCACCAAGGGGTACTTTGCTTCATGCTCCTGACTGCTATATGAACAAAATAGCAGGCCCCAAAGAATTAGAGGGTGAGATTAGTCTTGATGCTTCAACCTCATACAATGTAGAGGCAGCGGCGGCTGCTTTAGGAAAGAAAGCATCCGAACTAAATATCGTAGTTATGGATAGGCCAAGGCACAAAAACCTGATTTCAGAATTAAATCAGCACAACGTCAATGTTCTACTTATTGGAGATGGAGATGTTTCAGCTGCCCTTAATGCTGCAGATCCAAAATCCAATGTCGATATGCTAATGGGAATTGGGGCTGCACCTGAAGGAGTCATCACTGCAACGGCACTTCGAGGTCTAAATGCTCCGTTTGAGGGCAGACTTGTGTTCAAGAATGAAGGTCACAGAGAACGAGCTGAAGCGATGATTGATGGAGATATAGAGAGACTTTGGGGCAGAGACGAACTCTGCGCCAGCGAAGATGCAGTATTCATCGGCACTGGGGTTTGCCCTGGTAGGACCTTTGGAGTTGAAGAATTATCAGATGGCCGATTTTCAGTTCAATCAGAGGTTATTGATGTAGCATCTGGTGGTCATAAATTCGTTGATAACATTCGCTCAGCATGAATCAAATTCCATACTTTACGAGCAAAGGATTCTTTTCCTAATCCCACCACGTCCGGCTGAGGTTCACATATGGACACCGAACTACTTGAGAAGACAGCGAGAGAACTTGTGGCACCTGGTAGAGGAATTCTCGCCGCGGATGAGAGCAATGGAACAATGTCAAACAGACTAGAGGCAGTAGGGGTAGACCCCTCTCCAGAAACTCGTCGAGCTTACCGTTCAAACATATTCGCTACACCAGATTATGAGTCTGCAATTAGTGGGGTTATTCTCTTTGATGAGACAATTCGTCAAACAATGGACGACGGCACACCAATCCCAGAATATCTCGCAAGTAGAGGAGTTCACCCAGGAATAAAAGTAGATACAGGCGCTAAGGAATTGGCTCATCATTCTGGTGAAAAGGTCACAGAAGGATTGGACGGATTACGGGAAAGGTGCATGGAATACTTCGCTTTGGGCGCTAGATTTGCAAAATGGCGAGCAGTAATCAGAATTGGAAATGGAATGCCTAGTGATGCAAATATTTCCACTAATGCCCATGCTCTTGCAAGATACGCAGCCATCTGTCAAGAACAGGGTTTGGTTCCAATCATCGAGCCGGAAGTCTTGATGGACGGCGATCACGATTCACAAACCTGCTTCGAGGTCACTGCAAGAATACTCGATGCCACATTTGCAGAGTGTGAAATTCAGGGTGTTCATATCCCTGGGGCTTTACTCAAACCTAACATGGTCTTACCCGGCAAATCCTGCGAAGACCAAGGAACTCGCGAGAAAGCAGCGCAGATGACTGTGGATTGCTTAACGGCTCACGTTCCACATGAGCTCCCCGGAATTGTATTTCTTTCCGGAGGTCAGTCGGATGAGGATGCAACAGCACATCTCAATCTGATGAATAGTATGTCTGTCGAACACCCTTGGCAATTATCCTACTCTTATGGTAGGGCACTACTGGCACACGCTTTGCAAACATGGGCAAGTGGTTCAAATGAAGAGAGTCAGAATGCGTTTGCTCATCGAGCGGCAATGAATAGTCTAGCCCGTAGTGGCGAATGGTCTACAGAATTAGAAGCTTAGTCGTAAAGACTTGAGTTTCAATTCTCGCCGTCTAGGACTCCAGGTCTCAATGTCCATACACAGATTTCGTAGCGACCGGAGAGTGCACCGCCACGCTTCGTTGTTGATACCTTGAGTATGTCCTTGTCCTTTGAGAGAACGTTACCGAGTTGTTGGGGGGTTGTTCCATGTCTCATTGTTGAGTTCACGTGTTCGAGGATTTCTGTGGTATTTGCCTCCCCTCGGTCGTTCAGGAATTTCTTAATTTTCTGTCTTAGTCTTGTTGTGCGCATTATTATCTCTCCTTGTTTTGTTCGGACTCTTTTCTCTCGTGATGTTCGACCCAGCCATTCGACGCCCATTCCGAGACAGGCGATTCGGCTCTTCTCATGCCGCTCTTTCGAACAGTACCTATTCGGGTGATTTGATCATCCGATTCTAGTATGCTGGTTATGTCAGAGGGGCTGTTTGCAGAATCTATCTGGTTAGCTAGCCAAGCAGAAATCTCGATTGTATTTCGCGGTCGCTCAGAGAGGTATTTCCGAATCAGTTCACGCAAGTTCTGCGAGTCCATTTCTTCCTATTCCTCCGAGTCAAACGCACCGCATATCGAGTCCGTTACCGACAGGACGGCAGACGTTGATATAACAGTTCTGCACCTTACAGGCTCACTTCGTTACAAATAGTTGCACAGAAGTGGTCAGATTTCACAAGCAAAGTCGGTGTAGAAATGAAACTGTTAATTTTTCCATTAGAAATGTGTAATAAAATGTAACTAAAAAGCATAATTTAAGTAGGACAGTCGAACTAATTGAATTAGGAGAGGGCAATTAGTGTCGGATGAACTGCAAATCGCTGATTCTTCATCCGATTCGTTTACTCTCAAGAGAATTCGTAGTGCTCACCGTCGTCGATTACTAGATCGATTAACCGATGGGGGCACTACGGTGAGTATCCTAGCTCGTGATACGGGATTGAGAATTCCTCACGCTTCTGCTGAGCTTAGAAGAATGAGAAACGATGGACTGGTCTCCAGTGACCAGGTAGCCGGCGCACGTGGCGCAAGACTACACCTTACACAATCTGGTTGGGAAGCAATACGTTCTGATGAGTTGGCTAGGGCGATTGAGGCGCTACCATTACCCACTCCTTCAAACAAATATTGCTTGCTTGCTAGAGACGGGCCAAATATTCTCTTGGGGCTTCTTGCCCCAATAGACACTCCGCTTGTTCTTATCCCCGATCGCCCTTCAAGAGGCTCTGGCACAGAAGGGGACTCCACAGGAAACGAAGGGGTCTCGTGGACTTGGGCCGTTTTGAGAGAAAGATCTCCAAGGTGGTTTAATCTGAACAATATGGAAATGCTACCGAACCCACCTTCGAGCCATGACCCTGAAACCATTTCTTCCTATGTAGGAGAAAATCACACGCTTGGTATTGTAAGAGCTCGTTTAGTCGATTCAGATAGGCCAGTAGCATTGGCCCCAGGACTCTGGTTTGAATCTCCATCACGTCGTCCAGACCCACCTCTCCCAGAAGCCAGCCACCACCGGGGGGCATGGGTTCTGGGTAATTGCCATAATCAATCCCCAGATATTCGACCAAAAGACCCGGTATCTGCTGTTATGGAAGAAAGGTTACCAAAGAGCATGTTGCTACGAACTGCTAGAGCTAATGCACTAGTAATCGCGGATTTAGGAGGATTAGACACAGTTGGCCAAAATTTTCCAATTTCCTGTTTAGATTCATGGATAACTCGAGCCCATCCTCGATTGACCCCTTCAGAAAGGCGACGAAGGCTGAATAGTTTGAGAGAACGCTTGACTTCAACAAGAAGGGTGAGGACTGAAGAATCTACATGGAGGCGCTTTAGGAAGGATTGGAAGGATGCTACCTTTTCCTCAGAAGAAAGTGGATTGAGATTGTTTGATACTCGTGGTTTAGCGGCTACGGCAAAAACTTCGTTAATTGAATGGGCAGTGTCGGAACAGAATCGACCACCATTGGTTTTAGAAATCCCGGAAACAATTCCGGATGATGTCCTTAGTGCTGTGATTTCTCATCCTAACTTGAGATTAACACTTTCTTCTCTACCGCGCCAACCGCTAGAAATTTTTGATCAGCTTATTGTTGATCCACTAAGACCTCTTCCTTGGCTCAGACTTCGCACTCTTGGCGGTAGAGATATGCCGGTACGATTGGTCGATCCCGTACCGACTGCGCCAGAAGTAACTGAGGATGATGAGGTAGCGCCATCCCCATGGGCAATCTTAGGTTTAGATAATGAAGAAATTTCTAGCAATTTAGCGGACTCATCAATGATTGGTTCAGCAATCGCACAATTTCCCGAAGGCAATGAAGACTGGTCAAACATGATGGAGGCAAGTTATCCAATAGCCGCTTGGATAGCATCTCCCCCAAAGACACGCTGGCATCGTTGGCAGAGATTACGTTCTAGGCTCGATTCTGAGTGGATTGCCCTGCTCGATTTGGAATATTTACCTCTTGAAAGACTTGCAGAAGTTGCCGACGAAGCACCTCCAAGAGTGCTAGAAATTTTTGCTAAGAAACTTCGCTTACTTCTGCACAATGATTCCGAAATAGGCCTCCGTACTCGACCAGCCACCGATCCAGCAAATGCATCTCCAGGGGCGTCTTGGGTTGCAGCTCAACTTCTTAGCAATGCTGCTTGGCTACCCGAAGATATGCAAGAGGATCTTATTCGATGGGCTTTGGAGGCATGGCTTGTCCATCCACCTAGTAATTCTCTAGCCGCACTTCAATCCGTTGATTGGATCTACAAGAGCCAACAGGTGGATGTGGCAAATTATGGTCCAGTGTTACAAGGAATTCTCAGAAGGGCCAACGAGTTCCCGGTTGACCACGACCTCAAGATTTGGTCTTTATTGGTTGAAAGAATTCGTGACTCCAAACAACTGCAGATAGAAGACTTGGAGGCAATAATTGCCAATTTGCCATTAGACTGGTGGGCATTATTGGCCCCTGAACTATTGACTAATCTTCTGGCCGAGGAATCTTCTTTGGATTGGTTGTTTGATAATCCAATTCCTTGGAGTGCAGCAATCCTGAGGCCAAAGGGAGAGCCTAGTACTGCACCTGGGTTAGAGGATAGGTATCATCCTGGTTGTAGTCCTGATATTCGCAACTCGCTTGCTAGAAGGCTAAGGTCAAGGAGCGAACGAGGAACTTTACCAGAAAGTGCCGCCCCACTTCTTGATCTAATGGAATCTCTTGATACGGTTCTTGAAGGAGATTCACCAAGTACCGGTAGGACTCACCCAATGGTAGGTTGGTTGGCGCAACCAATAGAGAAATGGCCACCAATTAGTAATGAGGTAGCAATGCAAGGTGATTCACAAATCGCAGAGAGAATCATACTACGAAATTCAGGCTACCATGAGGGATTGTCTGGTGAGCAAAGTCAATTATGATTGAAATTATATTAAATGTCTAAAAATTAGTAATTTTAGCAACTTTTTCTTCTAATTTCTATGCGAGGGGTTCATCAAGGGACCCCATGACCCATTGATGCCCGACCGGCAACACCATGCCGACGAAAGCCCCACGCCGGAGTTAGTAGGATGAATCATGGTACCACGGAACGGGATTTGCCGTATGTCGAAGACCGACGTGACCCACTGCTGGGGAATGATCGTCGGGGCAAAACATGCGGTCGGATTGTGATGGGTCCCCGGACGACCGAGAACGGAAGAGACCGGAATGACTTACGGGACAACCCCACAGTCCAACAGACGTCCCGGGGTGGGTCAGGTGCCCGAGCATTGCGATGAAAGTCACCGTTACGCCCCGGGGCACACACTTTTCCCAAAGGCCTCAAGGCTTCATACACTGGGTGGTTAATGATGCACTCACTAGGATTGGTTGGCGGCACTTTCGACCGCTTCCATGCCGGGCATCGAGCATTGATTGATTACGGCCTTTCAAAGTGTCAAAGGCTTGAGGTATGGTTAACCAACGATCAAATTTCTCAGGCAAAAGACTCACGAATTGAATCATGGTCTGAAAGGTCACAAAAATTTGTGGAATCTATTGCTGAAGAATCCTCTCGAATATCCATCCATCTATTGGAAGACGAAGACGGACCTGCACCCTGGCACGAGAATGCTTCCGCAATATTATGCACACCAGAAACATTAGTGGGTTGCAAGCGAATTAATCAGATGCGTCAGAGTAATGGTTTGAAAAGTCTTGAAATTCTAAAGGTTGAACATGTAATGGGCCATGATGGCAAACCAATTTCCAGTTCAAGAATTCGCCAAGGTGAGATTGACAGAGATGGTCAACCCTACCTTCCAGAGGACATTGGCAAAGCCAATTTTATCCTGACAAAGGAGGTCGAATCTAATCTAAAAGATCCATTTGGTCAATTATTTGAGGGGCCAGAGGATGATACGAGTGTGGCAATCCGCGCTGTTCTGGAAGAAACCTTTGGTAGCCATGGTCCAATCATCGCAGTTGGCGATGTCACTGTCAAAGCCTTGCAAGATTTGGGTAGCCCAGCAGACATCGCATTAATCGATGGTAAGACCAAGCGGCAGGAATGGGAAGGGGCATCTACAATCGATACTTCTCTTTACGATGAGAATCTCACCTGTAAGAATCCTGCCGGTGCTTTAAACGCTGAATTGTATCATGCTTGCAAAGTTGCAATAGAAGCTTGGACTAAAGAAAACAAGACGACAATAATAGATGTAGATGGTGAAGAAGATCTTGCACCTTTACTTCTCCATCCAATGGCTCCACTGGGTGCTGTAGTTCTCTATGGTCAGCCAAACCGAGGAGTTGTACTCCGATGGACTGGCTTTGATTCCAAATCACGCTGTAGAGAACTTCTAGCAGCAATGGATAGAGATTGAGAAAAATCTCAAGATTCCGCCTTATCCAGCATATTCAGACCGAAACCGAACATGAACGGAATAACGCTGACAGCGAATACACCTGGGTCAACCCAAGTATTGTATTGTGCTGACCATGCAAGATAGAAGATTATTGCAAAGACAATCATCCAATCTGCTACAGTCTTTCTTATTCCGTGTTCTCCGGAAAACAGTCCAGACATGCAGTTTGGTAGACCCTTGATTGCTGATATTGTACCACCTTCAACGGCCTTATTCATGCCTAAATGACCTACAGCAACCAAGACAACTCCAAGAATACCGAATGCAATATCGTCAACTACAACTGATATTCCATCATGGTCGATGTATACATCACCAAGAGAGCCATTACTGAGGAATCCAAGCCATAGTGCCTTGAATCCTGGAGAATATGCGCCAACTACAATGTTGACAATTGTCAGTAATAGAACCCATCCACCTAACAGTAGCATAACTGTAGAAGCGGTTCTACTTGGGCTAGTAAGCGCCGAGTACCAGTCGTTGTCAGAGAGCGACATCGGATGCGGCGACCTTAGAACTTGGTTTAACCGTTGAGGCCCTTAAGGGCCTCGATAATTGTAGCAGAATGGGTTGAGAAAACTATCGAATTGTGTATTTTCTCACAAATGGCTCTGCAATCGGTAGCGACAACGAGCGGCTTCTGCGATTAGTGGATCCGCATCGCTCATTGTGGTTATTGCATCGACTGTCTTTGGGATTGCAGAGTTGACCTGCTTGCTTCGTCCACCTCTTCCCTTGCTGACGTTTCGAGCCATAATCATGCCAAGGGTATCCAATTCATTTAGCAAGGTAGAGATTCTCCTAGGGGTTAATGGCTCGACATTAACATTTAGACAGGCATCGGAATAGGTTCTGTATACTTCACCAGTCGAGATGTTACGAAGTCCATTATCCTCGTTTATTCTAATTGAGAAGAGCACCAACTTCTGATGAAGTGGAAGAGTTTGCAATACCGGAGTTACCTGGTCGTGCTCCAGTTGAGATTGTGCGAGTCTTACATGTCGCGGATCGACCTTTGTCTGAGAGCGTTGTTCTGCCTTTTGCACTGAAATTCGTAATAGGTCTAGAGCTCGACGAGCATCTCCGTGTTCCTGTGCAGCCAAGGCAGCGCAAAGTTGTACAACACCTTGTTCTAGAACGTCTTCCCTCAGACCAGTCTTGGCTCTCTCGGTTAGAATATCCGTAATCTCCGATGCCCCATATGGGTGGAAAATCAAATCCTCTTGACCGAGTCTTCCGGATACTCTCGGGTCGAGTAACTGGGTAAAGTGCAAATCGTTACTGATTCCAATTATACAACATCGAGAGCGTTTGAGAATTGTATTGAGGTTAGTTAAATTGTAGAGCAGATTATCCCCCGCGCGTTCGACTAAATTGTCAATTTCATCGAGTACGATGATGTGAACGCCTCCAGCACGATCCATTCTTTCGACTAGATGTTCTAGCACTCTGTCGGTAGGCCAGCCAGTAAATGGAATTGGTACATCTCCACGCTGAGACAATTTTGTCGCCAATGTCTGGACGACTCTGTAGCGGGTATCTACCTGCCTACAATTTATTTCGTAGGTTCTCACAGGTTGTCCCATTTCCCTTCCCTTTTCTCTGAGTTGACCTAGAACGAATCTTGTAACCACAGTCTTTCCTGATCCGGGGACACCATAGAGGAGCATATTGGAGGGTATGTGGCCGTTGAGGGCATCGACTAAATTTCTCACAAGCGCTTCGACTTCACGGTCTCTGTGAGGTAATGTAGTAGGTTCGAAAGCGTGGTCGAAGGCTTTCCTATCGAGAAATAGGGAATCTTGCCCTAATATCTTCTCGAAAATATTTCCTTCCATTTTTTAACACACAACCGTTTATCATTCCAAGTCTACTAACTCGTCCTATGTCAGGAGTCATCGGAAGCAAACGCGGATTCTTCACGAGGGCGTTGGTGGTAATGAAAGTTGCCGGACCTATGGGGAAGAAATGCCTCATTATGATAGTAAGTAAAATGCTAATGAGATATTCTTCACCCTAACATATTTTCTTGAAAATTAACAATGATTTCTGGAATTAATTGGATTCATTGTCTCATTTGCTTTACTTTTTTCACCGAAGAATAAGTAGTATTTTGTCATTGTCTAAAGCGTAATTGAATTTATCTCCGGGAGTTTGTTTTATCGAACTACTTTTTTGCTCAAATTTATTCTATTTCCATTCTCTTTACAACTTGCACATATTTATAGAAGTTATTTTTTCCATTTATTTTCTAACATGAAAATAATCGCCATTCTCTTCAATCACCAATTCGTCTCCATCCTCAAGTTGAATGATTTCAGGATTCAATTCCGGCCTCGGAAAACCACCTGCTTGTTCGATAGCATTAGAGTAGTTATGGGTGACTAGAATTGTTGCATGTGGATGCCGTTCAGCCAGTGAGTTGACTTGACTAGGATTGTGATGATTAGGGCTGTTTACGAAATCTGGCACCCCCATTTCAATCAGGATTACATTCGCCCCCGTGGCCCGATCTTCAATCTCTTGACAAGGCCCAGAGTCACCGCAATGTAGTAGTTTGAATCCACTCGTGTGAGTCAGCAAGTAGCCATGGGGGTCGGTTTCGGGAGTGTGTGTAACTTGGAATCTCTCGTAACTCCATTCCGAATTTTGTAAATCTCCAGATTCTTCTTCCAACCAATTAATGTCATCTTTTAGAACTTCATCCAAGCTTCCAGGAAACCCAACATGACTGAGGTTCGAGAGAATCTCTTTGCCCTTAGGTCTAAGGTAAACATTCAGAGAATTTTTAGCGTTGGAAACTACCTTTCTTTCTAAGATGAAGAATGGGAATCCGAACATATGATCTGCATGCCAGTGTGTAAACAATAGATGTTCAATTTCGTCGCTTGAAACACCCGCACGTCGTAATTGTGGTAGTAATGTTGGAGGGGCATCGACCAAAATATTACCATCGATTAATACTAGCGCGTGCATTCTTCCATGAGGTGAAAATGCGTTCCCGGTGCCGAGGAACTGCACGCGCGGCATGACTCTCCATGTGACGTCTATGACTTGAGCCATTCGGGTCTCGACGCCCGCTACGCGGGCGAACTATATCCCCTTTGGTTCATAAATGGGCTTCGTCTCGACAGGTTAGTGATACAATGGCACAACCACGTTCAATCTTGATTCTCTATGGCTCTCAGTCAGGAAACTCCGAGGAACTCGCCGAGCAAGCAGGAAAGGCCTGCTCCGATCATGATTTGATAGCCGATGTTAAGTCAATGGAGGAAATTCAAATCACTGATTTACAATCTCAAAAAAGAGTCTTGGTATGTTGTAGCACGTGGGGAGATGGTGAACAACCAGACAATGCAGAAGAGTTGTGGGAAGCAGCAAACAGTGGCGTGATTAGTAGTTTAAGTGGATTAAACTTCTCAGTTCTTGCTCTTGGAGATACATCATATGATTTGTTTTGTGAATCTGGTAAAGAGTGGGATTCTTGGTTTGAAAAGATGGGGGCTTCCAGAATACATCAAAGAGTAGATTGTGACGTTGACTATGAACAACCCGCAGCAGAATGGATAGCTGCTGTAGTTCCTAAGATGGCTGAGATTGAGGATGATGTTTCTGATATAGAGGATAACTCTTCCGAGTCAGTAGTTCTTGATGTTGATATAGAACCGGTAAAAGTAGCCTCAAAGAAAGATAAGTCCCAATGGTCCGCTAAAAATCCATATTCCTCTCATCTAACAGAAAATTACATCCTCAATGGCGAAGGTTCGAGAAAAGAAACCCGTCACATAGTATTCGATTTGGGTGATTCCGGACTCGAATACAAGGCAGGAGATGCGCTTGGAGTAATTCCACGATGTCCACCTGAGTTGGTCGAGAGACTACTTTCAACAGCCAACTTCAGTGGGGATGAATTGGTTGAAACTCACCTTGGAGAGGCAACACTGAAGGAAGCGCTAACTGACCATTTAGAGATTCACAGAATCTCAAAGAAATGGATTCAGAATCTCGGTAGTAGAATGGGTGGTGACGAACCGGTGGAAATACGAATTTCTAGAAGACACAGAGTCTCAACGGATGATGGCTCGCTTATACTAGATTGGACCGGATCAGGAGACGGAGAAGACGTCCCTGAAGGTTACGAAGAAATTGGCGCTGCTTGTGATCCCGCTGAGGCACTTTGGAGAGATCTAACTAGCAATGCAGATTCGATGGAAGACTACATCTGGTCTCGCGATTATATCGATGCGATGGGGGATTTTGGCCACATTGGATTTACCGCGCAACAATTTGTCGATGGAATGGATCGATTGAAGCCACGTCTATACTCTATCGCGAGTAGCCCAGACCACGAGCCAGGAACAGTTCACTTGACCGTAGGAATCGTGCGATATTCTCACCACGAACGTGACAGAACCGGTCTTTGCACAGGGTATCTAGCAGATCGTTGCGATGTCGGTGATACAGAAATTGGTGTATTCATGTCTCCAACTCGTTCATTCATTCTACCTGAAGATGGCAACACCGATTGTATAATGGTTGGACCAGGAACAGGAATTGCTCCTTTCCGAGCTTACCTTCAACAGCGTGATCTGAATGGTGACAAAGGTCGCAATTGGCTATTCTTTGGTGACTGGACTGAGGAAGGAGAATACTACTACCGAGATGAAATGGAAGACTGGAAAGAACGAGGAGTTCTTGATCACCATGATTTAGCATGGAGCCGGGCCGGAGATGAGAAGGTATACGTCCAACATCTAATGGCAAAGCACGGTAAAGAAATCTGGAATTGGATTGATGGTGGAGCCTATTTCTATGTTTGTGGAGACAAGAATTACATGGCTAAGGATGTACATTCAACCCTGATTGAGATATGTGCAGAACATGGTGGCATGACTCCTGATGAAGCCAAGGAATTCGTCGAGGTCGGGATGATGAAGACCGACAAGAGATACCTACGCGACGTCTATTGATTGGCAGCATTTGTTCTTCCCGACCGCCTATGGCGGTCGCCGAACTATACATAGGATTCAACCTATAGCGAGGTTTGATGTTCCGTAGGGTGCTGATTGCCAATCGAGGCGAGATAGCCCTGCGAATTTTGCGTTCTCTGAGGACATTAGGAATCGAGGCGGTAATGATTCACGGTCGTGAAGATCGGTTGACAACCCCTGTAAGACTCGCCGATGAGGCGATTCACATAGCCCGAGATGACCCTTTAGCATCCTACCTCGACATTGAGGCAATTGTCGCCGCCGCCAAAGAAGTCGGGGCTGATGCTGTTCACCCCGGATATGGATTCCTTGCCGAGAATCCTATTTTCGCTGAAAGGTTAGCTGAGGAGGGAATTACATTCATCGGCCCCAGTCCAGAGGTATTGAGAATCCTCGGTGACAAAATTACCGCTAGAGAAACTATGTCGAAAGCGGGCTTACCGATTGCCAAAGGTTCACCTGGGCCTGTTTCAGATTCGTCGGAAGCCGCAGCGATTGCCGATGGTATCGGCTTCCCTGTAATCATCAAGGCGGCCGCTGGTGGTGGTGGAATCGGTATGCAAGTGGTAGATTCTGCAGATGAATTCGAATCGGCACTGAATCTATGTCAAGGCCGAGCCCTTTCCGCCTTCGGTGACGACAGAGTCTTCCTAGAGAAATTCATCGAAGGTGCTCAACATGTTGAATTCCAAGTCCTTGGAGATGGAGAGGATGCTATCCATTTCGGCGAGAGATTCTGCTCTATTCAACGCCGTCACCAGAAAATCTTGGAAGAAGGGCCTTGGCTTTCTGAAGAAGTTAGAGCCGATATAGGCGCACGCGTAGTAGCAGGAGCCAAGGCAGTCGGTTACAAGGGACTGGCAACGTTCGAATTCCTCAGGGATTCGCACGGGGAATTCTACTTCCTCGAAGTTAATCCTCGAGTTCAGGTAGAGCATACGGTTACTGAGATGATAACCGGACACGACCTAGTTTCTCTTGGAATCAGAGTCGCCTCAGGAGAAAACCTACCGTTTTCTCAGGATGATATTGAGATTTCAGGCCATGCAATTCAGGCTCGGCTAAATGCTGAGGACCCGAGAACCTTGGAACCATCACCAGGCCGACTCTGGGAATGCCATTGGCCTGCAGGTCCAGGGGTTAGGGTGGATACTCATGCTCACACAGGCTACGATATGCCTCCATCTTTCGACTCCTTACTCGCTAAACTAATTGTTTGGGGAAGAGATAGACAAGAGGCGATAAAAAGACTTGATGCCGCCCTTGCCGAGACTCTAATATTGGGTGTTGAAACCCTTATTCCATTACATAGAGCGATTCTATCAGAGGAAGACTTCCGGAATAGAGATGTGACGATAAGGTATCTTGAGGAACACCCAGACTTGTTGAATTGAAGTGATAGTATGGACATGGTAATCGTTGGCTCAATCGGTTATGATGACATCCAAACCCCTGCTGGAAATGGGTCAGACCTTCTTGGTGGCGCGGCAGTATATTCTGGACTCGCAGCATCTTTTCATCTTCGAACACATGATGAACAGCCAACCAAGGTTGGTCTTGTAGGCGTCGTCGGAGATGATTTTGCAGTCTATGATCAAATGATTTTGGAGAAAGCAGGATTGAATTTAGCTGGAGTTGTACGTGCTGAGGGAGATACATTCCGGTGGTCTGGTAAGTATGAAGGTGCGATGGAATCAGTCGAAACATTAGCAACCGAAATAAATGTTCTAGGTGATTTCAATCCAATTTTACCTGAGGTTTGGACGAACCCAGAAGCCCTCTTTTGTGCCAGTACCCATCCCGCTACTCAGATTGCGGTTTTGGATCAATGTCCTGGTGCTCAATTGTCCGTATTAGATACTTTCATGCTATGGATTGAGACTGAATTTGAGACATTAAGCGAAGCCATGCGCAAGGTCGACATCGTAGTGATTAACGAACAGGAAGTATGCGCTATTGCTGGGGATGAGATTCTACCCCGCGCAATGAAATCAATAATCTCAGGTGAGGCTTTACACGGTGGTTCAGCCGCCGGGCCTGGTCCTCGTTGTTTAATCGCAAAGCGTGGAAGTGGTGGAGTTCTTGCAATGCTTCCTGCGGGTACACTGTCATTACCAGCATATCCCACAGATGAGATTGTCGACCCCACAGGTTGCGGTGATTCATTTGCTGGAACCCTAATTGCATATTTAGTTGGAAGACAGGGTGTTTTGACTGATATTGAAGCAATCAGAAATGCACTCGTTCATGCCACCGTTACCTCTTCTTTCACTTTGGGTGGATTAGGAATTTCTGGAATTTCATCGATTGACCGTGGTATCTATCACGCACGTGTAGATAGGTATCGAAGAATAGCCGGAATAAAGTGAGTAATCACTTCAATTGCCGAATACCGGGTAATCGTCTATCGCCTTTCTGTGTGGTCGGACGAAGTTGAGAAAATCGTAATTGCTCACTAGCTGATTTACTCGTTGATTCTCTCTCTTCTCCAGAAGCAACCCGTGCCACGACATTGTCTAGTGCATCTCTGGCTGATGAAGGACCGTTAGTGGATGTCATTTCCCTAGCCCTTGAGGCTACATCGGCTTGATGGTCTTGATCAGAGCGCAACCTGAGAAGTTGGCTAGACCTAAATCTCGCTTCTCCAGCATGAGCCTCGCCATCCTCATCGCCATATACATCGGCATATTGCCTTCTTGGCTGCGTAGGAGAAAGTAACGAAGCAATCCAATTTTGTTTTCTTGGCTTACCTGCCGAACTTCGAACCCGACCATTGGTCATACTATTGGCCAGCTTTGACACTGCAGGGAATTCCTCCTCGAAGTTTTCGGGGTTGGTATTTGGGATTGATAATGCTTGACTTTGGTTCTCGGTTTGCCAAGCAGAACGTGCCTTTGCAGTCTTTACTAATCCAGGCTTACACTCCTCACGAACCGCATTTTGTGTTGGGCTCGGAAGATCCCATGTCGGAGAATTGTTTGCTTCAGATTGGCCGTGACGCAATTGTGCTGAGCGAATCATCTGTGAACTTGATACCGGCCTATCTGGATTAGACGTTGTCGGTGGTGAATATGAGGCCGGGGTTGTGATGCCTGTTGTTGTCGGAGCAGGAGTTGAAGGGGCATCATCGAATAGAGAGAAATCCATACTTGGTTCAGAATTTTCATAATTCGTAGGATTAGGGTTGCTTGCAGGTGAATCAACTCCGAATAGCCCGCCTTCTCCAAACATTGAACCCATAGCATCTGAGAAAGCCTCGTCAAGTCTATCCTCCTGTGATGGATCTTTTTCGTGATACCATTCAGGTGGTTCTTCACGACCCCAAGCCCTCTCGTAAGCGGAGCGAGAATCTGTGGATGTTACCGGATAATTTGAGGCTGTAGCAGGTGTTGGGTCTAAGGCATCTAGGGAAGCAAAAATGCCACCCTCCTGCGAAACAGGTTGTGAAAACGAAGGTTGAGCGGCAATAGAAGCCGTTGGTACTGACGTAGTTGTTTGATTAGAGTGGGAAATCATAGTTACTGGTTCAGCACTAATAATGTTCGATTCAGAATTATCTAGGGTGTCTGGTGCGTTGAGAAGAGCCCTTGGCTGGTTTTGTGCAAGCAATCTTTCTCTCTCTTCTTCCAATTCTTGTAGACCTGCCTTTGCTTCCTCGATTGTACAACCATGCATAACACGGTCGACCATCATACACAATCGAAGTAATTCAGACTGAGTCCCTGTGACGAGGTATTTGTCTCCTGCATTGGTCTCGATCGACAATACAGGATTCTTCAATTTAAGATAGCCAAATACCGAAAGAGCACCTGTTGCTGCTACGGCCCAACCTATTGGAGGAGTGATTATTGTTGCACCCACCCAGACTCCAACAGCTCCGATGGTTAGGAAACTATTCGGCAATTTTGCTAAGTTGATATTTCTCAGAGTTGAGATGTTGGAGAGATTGATTCTGATTCCATATCCTGAGTAGTCCTCAAAGGTTAGCTGTCGCTCTGTGAGGATTCCGCAAAATCTCCCACTTATGCCGACTAGATTTAGGTTGTCGAATAGTTCCGAATCTCCTTCATCCAGTCGGGCATTACGCCCGGCTGAGTACATCCCACTTGCCCGAGCGCCTCCTCGAGGCTATAACTGCTCGGGAAGATGAGCAGGGTTAGAGGCGCCTTGCGTGCGCGTGAGACGAGCGCCGAGAGCCCGATGTTTGGTACTCGGAAAAATGAATCTAGGCATGTTCGATAGTTTCCACTCTACCAATAATTCTCATCGGCATAGCATCAAGTTGTGTAATCAATATCTCTGGCGAGCCTTCGGCTCTAATCCAGAGAGGGCTCTCCCATTCAACAGAAATTATTTCTCCATCAACTTGCTTTATTCTGCCTACAACGAATTGCAAATCAACTGCGGCATGGATTACATCTTCAGTTGTTAATTTCCTCTTTTGGAATGGCGCATTTTTGAGTTTTATTTTTGAATTATCATGGCGATTGAGCGCCTGTGATTCAGGATGAATAATCATGCATCCACGGTGTAGTGCCTCCTCTCTTAGGTTCCTCAACGCAACTCCAACACGATCACCTGCAATAGCAGAATCAACATCGTCATCCATTACTTGTAGAGATCTAACTACACCGGTTTCGTTTGCTGGCAAAATTATTACCTCATCGTGCTTGTTTACTGTGCCTGATTGAACATAACCAATTGCAACTAATCCCACTCCTTTGACATTGAAATGTTGGTCAACTGGCAATACCATTTTTGTGGACTTATTTTTTGAGCCGACCACATGCATGTGCTGATACAATTCCTCTCTGATATCATGTGAATCAGGAACCGATTCATACAACTTCCAAGTCTCTAGACCAGCCTGTGATAGAATCATATTGACTTGTTCTGAATCTACCCATTGTCCCTCAGAAGGATTGATGATCGCAATGCCTCTTTCTATTCCCGCTGCGCCAAAAGATACCAAAATCTCTCCTAGTGCCGCATCGACATTTGTGATTTCTACAATGCCAACCTCGGCAACGTTGAGAACTGACAAAAGAGGTCTAAGTCTCTCTGGATGCCTTAGTGGGCGAAGCAAAGAAAGAACACAGGTTTCACCCTCTCGCTGTTCTTTGTACACATACGATTCAATATCTCGGACATCGTTAGACTTCGCTAAGGATCTGGCGAGTTCTTCACTTCCTACAAAGGCGACATTCAGCACCGGCATGGATTGCGCGGGCGAAGAGATGGTCATCAAATCGACGGCTAGAAATGGTTGGCAATGAGTTCAAATGAGACCCAATGTATGGATAATCATGGAAGAACAACGCCCAGAACCTGTAATCCTAAGTCAAGGAACTAATTCTAATCGGAACATAGGTAATGGAACCGCATCTCATCTTTGTGGTCCCTTACTGAATCTTGTTTTTCCTTATTTCAGTTGGGTTGTACCTCTGATATTGTATTCTACAAATTCCGACGAAGACCCCATCTTGAAACATCATTTAACACAATCTCTCAATGCATCTATCACGTTTTCACTGGCTCTACTGGTTCATACTGTTCTGATGTTTGTCTGTCTTGGATTCATTACAGCACTCGCACATTGGATAATGTATCTTCTTTGGTCGGTTAATGCGAATAATGCTCTAAAGGCAAGACAGATGTACAATTATCCCTTCACAATCAATTTTGTGAGTCCGTAGAATTAGCGCATAGCATCTCTTGCTCGTTGTGCTTGAGCCCAGAGTTCTTTCTCTTCGTCACTGGTTGCAGTAAATTGCGGGACTTCGACCGGTCGCATTGAGTCATCGATTGCAACCATGAAAAAGAATCCAGAACAAATCTCCTCAGGATCCCAATTAGAACGTGTCATTCTGCATGATCTCACCAATACTCCAACGGTCCTACGACTGGTCCAGACAACCCTTGCTTTTGTTCTAATTACATCGCCTTGGTAACCCGGTCGCTTGAATTTCAATGCGTCAACCGAGACGGTCACAAATTCATTGTGAGCGAATTGGCTAGCCGCCATTCCAGCGGCAGTATCCATAATAGACATCAAGCGACCGCCAAATAGCGTATCTAGGGCATTTGTATCTCCTGGAAATACTTCATTCAGTAGCACGACGGGTTCGGAGGAGCGCGGTTCAGCCATCTCTCTCAGATACTGCCGCACACTCACCCTCCTTCAATCCAACCACCGTAGGATAGGCCTTGAAAGCGGTTATTTGACCGTTCAAGTCAAGCCATGCAGACGATTCGGGATAATATGAGCGAAGGTCATTTGGTTTGGGAACCGGTGATTTTCGAGGACCCGGATGGTGGCAGAATTCTGCTATGGCCACACTTACCTTGCGTTCGAATGCCAACCGTACTCCGAACTAGAGAACATTGGGATGGAATTGCTTTGCTGGCATCCGAGGAGGAAATTAGTGGATGGCCTCATGAGGAAAAAGAGGATCAAGAAAGTCCTGGAATACATGTCGCTGCAGCTATGGCCTCTGGCACAGTTCTCGGTCGCCTTTTGGATGACTTAACAGTCTACGATGTTGATGGCCCAACAATTCCTGATCCTGAACCTATGAGATTACTACATCACGCAAATAACGCCCGTGGAGGTTTACCGGTATACGCGTTAGAACCTTCAATGGAGGATGAAGAATGGGTAGATTGGATGACTCGTGCTGCCGATGAACAGGTATCTATGTCTTCACTTATTTCTAGTGTTACAATTGGTAGGCGTTGGAAAAAATTACGACATTCATTCGCAATTCTTGTCGAGGATGCAAAGGGCGTAGATGCTGAATTAGGGGCAGCAGCAGCCTCCAGCGCAACATGGTGGCAAGAGGAAAACAGAGGCCTTACTACCAAATTAATCTCCGAACGTTCATCTCGAATTGTCTCTAGAATCAGGGGTGCTCTTGCAGACCTTAGAGAGGGCATAGTTGATGACTCCGATACAACAGGACCCTCCCTGATGGTTCCGGTCCATCAACCACGGCTGCCCTCACTAGTGAGGGCCTTCCATGGTTATCCGGATTCTGAAACCATACAACCGATACAAACTGAGGAGGCCTAGATATGGACGAAGACGCAAGGATAAGAGTCAATGTCGAGACTCAAACATTCCGTTTCATCCCAGGTAAGCCAATCAAGCATGATGATGCTGTTAGACTTGCAAAGGGCATCAAGTCTGGACCATGGGTTGTGATTAGTCACAAGGAACCAAGGGCAACCTTCGTAGTCGAGGAGTCGGGTAGCGTATTAGTTCATGGAATCGCTAGATTGGAGGTTGCCCGATTAGTCATTCAAGAACTTCTACTAAGTCTTGGAATGTCTGAAGAAGGATTACACTCAGAAGCAGGAGATATGTTGGTTAGTTTCTCATTCGGCCGAGCGGTTTTACTGGACTTGGCTTCGGCCCGATTTGCAGATGTAGTAAAGGATGAGAGAGTCGGTTGTATCCGAATAGATGCAAATAGACACAACTGCAATCTTTTGGTTTTCAATAATGGTCACGGAGTTGTAACCGGACAATCCTCCAAACGAGTCGCCGAGATGGCAGTTCGCCATTGGGCCGAACAGTTAGATGAGGAAGGCGCATTGGCATGAGTCTCATCGTCGACGGGCGCTGGACAGGCCCAGTCGTCGACCAACATATCCACCTAGATCGCTCAAACCGATATCTTTCAGCGATTGAAGAATTTGTTCGAGTTGGTGGAACTGGAATAATGTTAGTTCACAAACCAGGGTTTAGTGGGGCCTTACCCATCGACAAAGAAGGCTATAGTAGAGCCTATTCTGAAACGATTTCGATGGCGGAAGAGGTAAGGAAAAAATTTGCAATTTCAGTCGGAGTAGTAATCGGCCCTCACCCTGTTGCTTGGGAGCGCCAAATATCAGAGTTGGGAATTGATAGAGCAAGCGAATTACATCTAGAATCAGTCGATTTAGCTCTAGAGTTAATCGAGAAAGGAAAGGCACACTGCCTTGGTGAAGTTGGAAGGCCGCATTACGAAGTTAGTGAGGAAATATGGACTCAAGCAAATGAAAATCTATCCCATATTATGGCCGAAGCCGCAATTTCAAAAGTACCCATTCAACTACACGTCGAAGATGCTGGTGAACAAACCTACTCAGAAATTTCTCAATTGGCAATCCAGTCAGGACTTCCTCTCTCGCAGACCGTTAGGCATTATGCCCCTGCTGATGTATCTGCTAATTTCACCCACGGATTATCCTGCACTGTGAGTGTTGGTCGAGGTAGCGTCGAGGGATTACTGTCAACTCATGCAAATGCCTCAGCACCATGGGGTATGGAGACCGACTTCCTAGACGATCCTCGGCGACCTGGTGCTGTTCTTGGACCCAAAACAATTCCCAAAAGAACGGACGAATTGTGCTCTGCTCTCCTTGCCGAAAACGACCCAAATGATGTAGAAAATTTGCTCTTGAAAATACATTCTGAGTGGCCAAGCAAATTATACGGCATCGATTTCTAATTTGCTTTCTCAAAAGGCGATCTTAGTTCAGGAGTAAATGTCAACATACCTCCTAAAATAAAGAGGACTAGGAATCCAAAGAATAGTTGAAGATCACCCCAGGGTAGATTGTAACCAATTACTTCGCAGACCATCTTCCAAAGTGGAACATTGATTGGTAAAAAGATGAATAACATCGCTATACCGAACCTTTGCCTTAGAAGCATAAGCGGCCGAAACGCTCTTCCTTTTTG
This sequence comes from Euryarchaeota archaeon UBA19, assembly GCA_002502175.1. Classification (GTDB taxonomy): domain Archaea; phylum Thermoplasmatota; class Poseidoniia; order Poseidoniales; family Thalassarchaeaceae; genus MGIIb-O1. The sequence goes on from DAPQ01000012.1 coordinate 29,815, forward strand.
AAATTCAGCGACCTCTGACGCTTAGTTAGCGCACCGAATCGGTCAAAGACTAGTCCTCAATCGGCGGGTTGCGCGTTCGTGGTGTAGGGGTAGCACAAGAGGTTTCCAACCTCTTTGCCCGGGTTCAAATCCCGGCGAGCGCACCAAAAAATTCTGACTACCATCGTGCAGACCATAGGTCTGCACGGCAGTGAAGCATTCATAGGTCAAACAGAGGGGGCTTATTCAATGACAAAGCCGATGGCGTCGGGAATTGCCCGAGATTCCTCAGACACAGAGGATGAGTCGCAAATAGTTGGACGCCAAATCTGGAGAATCGTTCCCTATGTGACCCGCTATTGGCAAAGGGCATTGGGAGGGCTTCTATCTAACATGGGGGCTAGGGTGTTTGATCTAATTCCATTCATCGCTATTGGGATGGCTGCCGATTACTACAATCCTGATAATCCTCAATTTACCAATAATCAGATTGAGAGTTTTGTCACTCTCGATATTTTCCCTTCAGTAGGTCCGATTAGTTCAGTTGAATTGGGATTTGGTGCTTTAATTCTCTTGTCTTTTGTCATTTTAGCGGTTTTTCAGGGGTTGAGTAATCAGTTATGGCAGTCCATTGCCTACATGGCCCAGCATGACATCAGGATGGACGCGACCCGATCATTACTCAGCATGGAAGCTTCATATTTTGAGACCAGACAAACTGGAAATCTAATGTCAGTCTTGTCAGCTGATGTAGCACAATTAGAGGACGTAATTTCGGATGCGAGCACAAGCATAATTAGAATTTTTACAACCCTAATCACTGCTTTTGCGATCTTGTTTTGGATGTCCCCGATATTGTGTGCGATTTTATTCACACCGTTTATCCTAATTGTTCCAATGGTTATTTGGTTTTCAACAAGGGTCCAGAGAAAATATCGTAAACAGCGTGAGAGTACTGGAGGAATTGTAGCAATACTTGAGAATGTTCTCTCCGGAATAACGGTTGTTCAAGCTTACAATTCTACACAATTCGAGATGGATAGAATAGATGGTCAAAGTGCAGATTACAAAGATCAAGCAATTCAGGCAGCATTCATCAGAAACAGGTTTATTCCGGGGTTCCATATTGTTGCAGGGATTTCATTTGGTCTATTGGTATCAGCAGGAGGTTGGTTGATGAGTTCAGGAGAGATTAGTGTTGGTCAATTCGTCACGTTTCTTTTGATTTCAACTAGGATGACGATGCCTCTTTGGATTCTAGGAATGTTACTAAATCAACTACAACGAGGCGAAGCAGCTTCCCGAAGAGTATTCGCATTAGTTGATTTGGTACCGTCGATATCCGATTCTGACGGAGCTCTGGAGTTAACCCAGCCAATTTCGTCAATTTCTTTTGAATCAGTCACATTTGCGTATCCCGGTACGGCAATCAATGTCTTGAACGACGTATCATTCAAGGTTGAATCTGGAGGGTTTCTAGGAATAATGGGCCATACGGGGGCAGGCAAATCTACCATTCTAAAGTTATCAGAAAAGTTCTACCAACCGCAATCAGGACAAATTAGAATCAATGGTCAAGACATATCAGAATTCACAATTCATTCGGTTCGCTCACGAATTGGATTTGTCAGTCAAGACCCATTCCTATTCTTTGGAACAATTAGAGACAACGTCGCCTATGCTCGCGAGGCTAGCGATGATGACGTGAAGTTGGCACTAGAAACGGCTGGCGCTTGGGATTTTGTCGCTGAATTGGAGAATGGAATGGAAACAATGGTCGGTGACAGAGGGGTCAGACTTTCAGGCGGTCAGCGCGCTAGGATTAGCCTCGCTAGAGCCTTGCTAATGAATCCAGATGTGCTAATTTTAGACGAGGCGAGCGCTGCTCTGGATGCAGAGACGGAGAAGAGAATTCAACAATCACTATTCGGTGGAGGGAATGGTTCCAATGGTAAGAAGAGAATCACAATTGGTGTTGCTCACCGATTGGCAACAATAAGAAACGCTGACGAAATTATTTCTATGGTCGATGGAGCAATTGTAGAACGCGGTTCCCATCAAGAATTACTCAAAAACGATAGTGTATACGCTTCACAATGGGCAATTCAAACTGGAGAAATTGAAGCAGAGGATTGAGTATGTCCATCGAATGGGTCTCCGTTTCTCCGGGGCGAACCGAGATTGGAAGTGACAATCGCTCAATCTTGTTCGGAGGAATCGGACCAAAACATATGGTTGAGATAAGTTATCGATACTCAATTGCTAAGCATCCTATTCTAATTGAAGAGGCTGACAAAATAATTCAATCCAAAGAAGCAGATTTGGCGAGTGAGTCAGAATGGAAATTGGCTTTAGATCAAGGAGTGATTACTGGTGATCAAGAACTAGAGAATCTTTCTGATTGTTGTAAAGGAAATTACTGGAATAAAGCACTAGATGGAAGACCTCATTTGATGGATGATTGGACTTTCCAAATTGTAAAACAATGGTCTTCAGGCAAACCCACCACCAGGCTACTGGCGAAAGGTTCAACGGAACCAAAATTTGCTAGATTGGTAAGAAGAGAAGATGAATTAGAATTCGAGGAGAACCCTCAGAGATTGCCTACCAATCGAGATACTACGAGCCTACTAAAGGAAGAAATTGTAATCGCTATGATTGTTGGAATCATTCCTTCATTTGTTTGGGCCTACTTCAACGCAAGTGAAGGATATATCCAAACAGGATGGCCGGGATTGGTTTTAGGAGGGATAATTCTAGGTTTGCTTTCAATGCTTTTCTGGCGTCCGAGAACCACTTCCTATCGATTAGGTAGAAACTGTGGAAAGGTCAAACCAAACCGTGGTAAGTCACTGTGATATAATCAAATTGTATCTACAGAATTCTTCTTCATCCTCGGATTCAAATCGACGAACCAAGACACCACTTTCTGGAGTATATCTCTCTGTCAGTGCTCCTTCGATAATCCCATCATCGAGTGCCCAGAGCGGAAGGCTTTCAGAATCAGATGTATTGTTTGAAAGCTCTACTTTGATGTGGAAATCAGGGTCCAGATCGTAACTTAGTTTCCCCAGTCCTGCATATTCCCACCAGTCCATCATCTCATTAAGGAATTCGATATTTCCGTCTATATCCTTCAGGCTAAAGGCTAATTCTTGCCCTATGCGATTTCCGACTTGTCGAAGCAAAGATGTCAGGTCAATTCCGAACGCATTTAGGCTCTGAACTCCTCCGGTTTCTAGCGCCCTTCTAGCCTCACTAACTTCTAACCCAGAGGCCATGAATGCATCAGGATTGAATGGTGTATCGGTTTCTGGAAGATTGTCATTAATTTCCAATACCTCTCGAATTCTCTCAAGGAATGACATACTATCGAGAGTTAATTTCAGAGGGTCGACAATCTTCTCCTCGGTGAATCTCTTTGATGCGGTCTCGAAAGGAATTGCCTCTTCCCAAATTGCATCGATTAAATTCAATTGAGATTCAGCGAAGGTTTCTGACTCAACAAATAATGCAGCATCTTCTTTGCCTCTTCCTACCGGATTTTCTTCCATAGTCAGATATTGGATGACTTCTGATGAATCCACCACTGCTCCTTGCGCATCTAAGTCATCTGAGTGTTTGACTTCAATTAGGTGGTTCAATTCTCCATAGAATCTTGTTGTTCGCCTATCCAGTTGGGCCAAAACGCGGATTACAATACCCCTTTCAGCAGCAGAGTTAACCTCTGCAAGCGCAGGGTTTCTACAAAGTTGTAATATGCCAAATTTCCCTAAGACCAAAGTAAGGCTTTCTTCAGCATCTTCGGCCATTTTTTCTACTCTCTTCAGGATGTGGACTCTTTCTTTCAGCACTGCGAATTTAGGCTCATCCGACACTCTCTCCTGCTCAAAAGAAGAAGTCTGTTTTCCGGAAATTAAATTTCCATAACTTTCTTCCATTCGGCTAAGTTGTTCCTTATTGATTTCAATTAAATGAGATACTACCTCGTTTATTGAAGGACTAGAAAATCTCATTGGACGATCAGCGGTTGAGGTAACAATTCCTATTCTTTGCAACCTCTCCAAGGAATTGTATGCGTCTAACCTAGTTGTGCCTATTTCTTTGGCAATTTCACTTGCCTTCATGTTCGGTGTACTAGACAATACCATCACGGTATTCACCTCTCTCTCTGAGAGGCCGGCATCCATCAGTAGTCGTTCCCAACTCATCAAATCAACTCGTTACGCTACTTAGTGAGCGAAGAATCTTAGCAACATGTTGACGAGGCCTAAATAGCCAATCGTAAACGAAGTGAATTTTGTTATTTGGACCAATAACGAACGATGACTTAGAAGGAAATCTTCCAAGATGGACTGGAACCCCATAACTCTCAGCAATCTTTCTTTCTGGGTCTGAAAGTAAGACGAAAGGAAGCCCTAATTCTTCTTTGAATTCCTTGTGTTCGTCAACGGTATTTTGACTAATTCCGACGATTTCTGCTGGTGGTTCCAGGGATTTGAAAATGTTGTACTGCTCCTTGAATGATAGACATCCTCTCTTGCAGGTTGGAGATCCATCTTCAGCGTAAAAGAACAGTACTTTCCAGCGACCATCTAAGTCGCCGAGATTGAACTCTTCTCCTTCACTGGTTAGCGCGGAGAAGTCTGGTGCGGTTGTTCCCACTAGTGACTGCATGTTTTGTCCCCTGCTCAAGTTTGTTTTAATCTAATCTAGGTCCAAAAGGTGCCCCATTCTAGCCCCTTTAGTAGCAAGGTACTGGCTATTGAAATTAGATATTCCAGCTACATGCTCAAGTCGTTGTTCGACGTCAATTCCATTCTCAATTAGTCCATTTATCTTCAGAGGATTATTCGTCATCAATCGAATAGTACCGACTCCCAGATCCTTCAACATCTCGGCAGCCACATCGTAGGTTCGACCGTCGGCTGGCAAGCCTAGCAAAAGGTTCGCATCTAGGGTATCGTGTCCTTGGTCTTGCAAAGCGTAAGCCTGTATTTTCGAGTAAAGACCGATACCTCTGCCTTCCTGTCGGAGGTATACGATTGCTCCACATCCTTCTTCCTGAATCCTGCGCATAGCAGACTCTAACTGAGGTCCACAATCACATTTTAGGGAACCGAAAGCGTCCCCAGTAAGACATTCGGAATGAATCCTAACGAGTGGTGTGTTCTCGGGATTAGAAATGTCTCCTGCATACAGGGTTGAGTGCTCTTTTCCATCTGGTCCAACAAATACCCTAATTCTGAAGTTTCCAAATTCAGTCGGGAGGAAGGAATCAGACTCGATTGATAGTGGTCGAATATCGTCAATTTGTATCGTCATTCAATTGCCACGTTACTGCATTACCTTATCAAAGACTGTTTTTATCGAACTGATTTTGTAAACACTCTATTATATAGCGCAGGTAAGTTAACTCTAGACGATGAACGAGCAGTTTTTCGAGGGCTCCGTTGCTTCGGAACATCGAGTTCATCGTTTGAATGAATTTCCAATCAACCAGGAAGGGGAATTCGTTCTCTATTGGATGACTGCTTCAAGAAGATACCATTACAACTCTGCTCTCGAACATTCGATAACCCTCGCTACTGAATTGGGCAAGCCATTGTTGGTTGTGGAACCAGTTTCTGTTAGGCACACTTGGTCAAGTGATAGAATTCTCACTTTTTTCGTTCAGGGGATTATCGATAACAACGCTATCTTTGCATCTAACGAATTAACTTACATCCCCTGGGTTGAAACCCACAAACAAACTGGAAATGGATTACTTCGAAAATTATCTCAAAGGTCCTGTGCAGTTGTCATCGATGACTTCCCAACCTACCTTCCAAGAGACGTTATGCGTCAGGCTGCAAAGTTCTGCAGAGTCCGATTGGACGCTGTAGATTCTAATGGAATATTGCCTATCGGTTGGGCGGATAGAGCATTCCCTTCTGCATATTCCTTCCGAAAACATATGCAAAGAAACCTCATCGGTGCATTGACTACTCTTCCTGCATTTGACCCTATGGAAAATGTCGCGACAGATTTACGTCTTTCTAACAAATTTATCGAGGATTTATTCTCTAACGCGGATAGCCCAATCACTCCCTATGAATGGCTATGGAGAGTTGCTCAGGGAGGAGATATTGGCAAGGAAGCTTGTGAACCTCTAGATATTGATCACGAAGTTACTGCTGTGGATTCAAAGCGCGGAGGTCGATTTGAAGCAATTGCCAGACTTGACAGATTCCTCAAAAATGACTTAGACAGATATGACACTGGCAGAAACAATCCAGATGATTCGGCAAGCAGCGGCCTATCACCTTGGCTCCATTTTGGCCACATATCGTCAGTTGAGGTGGTTAAGGCAGTCTTGGACCGTTCTGATTGGGACCCGAGTAAAATCTCGATTGAGGATACCGGAAGAGGAACAAGAAGTGGTTGGTGGGGCGTTCCTGAAGCCCACGAAGCCTTCCTAGACCAGATTATCACTTGGCGTGAACTTGGATTTAATTTCGCACATATCAGAGAAGACCACAACACAATCGACTCGATTCCAGAGTGGGCAAAGACATCTCTAGATTTGCATTCTTCCGATCCAAGAGAGGAATATACATTCGAACAAATTGAGAATGCAGAAACCGGTGATGAAATATGGAACGCTGCCCAAAGACAATTGGTACGTAGTGGCCATATCGATAATTATCTCAGAATGCTCTGGGGTAAGAGAATTCTAGAGTGGGCTCCAAATCCCGAAACAGCCGCTGAATGGATGATTAACATCAATGATAGATGGGCTCTAGATGGTAGAGATCCGAATTCCTACACAGGTATTTTCTGGGTCTTAGGAAGGCATGACAGAGCATGGGGTCCAGAGAGACCTATTTTCGGTAAAGTACGATACATGTCTTCACAGAACACAAGGAAAAAGTTGCACCTAGAGAGATATCTTGCTCGCTGGGCAGAAGACGCTCCAATTCCAAAGTGAGGGGGGATTAAGTGTACGAATACGAGCACAATACAGTTGTCGAATCGAATATTGAAACTACATTCGATTGGTTCGAGCATGAAGGTTCTTTTCGCAGATTAATGCCTCCTTGGGAAGTTGCCGAAGAAGTCAGAGCAGATGAAACCCTAGAAGTAGGCTCACAGAGAATTTTCCGTTTCCCAATGGGGCCAGTAAAGATGACCTGGGTTGCTGAACACACTGCATACGATCCACCCAATCATTTTGCCGACAAAATGGTCAAAGGACCATTTTGGCGTTGGCATCATGACCATAATCTAAGTGAGGTAAATGGGGTGACGACAGTAACTGATGAAGTAAGCTACCAAGTTCCATTTGGGCCACTCGGTAATCTCGCTGACAGAATATTAGGAGGGGCTTTGGTTAGAAGTCGAATCACTCGAATGTTCAAGGCTAGAGAACTCCGTCTTCAACGTGATTTACAGCAACATGGTAAATTCGCAAACCAATCCAGAAAGAAAATCCTGATTGCAGGATCTTCGGGATGTATAGGAACTCAACTTGTCGCATTTCTAGACACCGGTGGTCATGAAGTTTGGAGATTAGTCCGTCGACCTGCAAAAGTTGGAGCACAGGAGTTAGAGTGGTATCCCGACAAGGGGGAACTCGATGCAAGTATTCTCGAGGGATTTGATGTAATCATTCATCTCGGTGGTGTTGGAATAGGCGACAAGCGATGGAATAAGCGCAGAAAACAGATGATTCGAGATAGTCGTGTAAATAGCACAAAATTACTCGCAGATGCAATTTCTACCTTAGAAAATAAACCAGAATGTATGATGTTAGCCAGCGCTGTTGGCTGGTATGGCGACAGAGGAGATGAGCAATTAACAGAAGATAGCACACCAGGAGAAGGTTTCCTTCCTGATATTTGTAGAGAATGGGAAGAGGCTGCATCAACTGTTGAAGAATCAGGAGTAAGAACAGTATTTCTTCGAACTGGCATAGTTCTAACCGCAACAGCAGGAGCTCTAGGAAAGATGCTACTGCCCTTCAAGATGGGAGCGGGCGGTCCAATTGGAAATGGAAAGCAATGGATGTCTTGGATATCTCTTGATGACGAGATATATGCGATTAATCATCTAATGATGAATACGGATTCCAGAGGCGTTTACAACTTGTCTGCACCAAATCCGATTGAGCAGAAAAAATTTGCAAAGACTCTCGGTAGAGTATTGAGAAGACCTGCCTTTGCTCCTTTACCTAGATTCGTGGTCAAGATTCTCTTTGGTGAAATGGGGGAGAAACTAACTCTTGAGAGTCAAAGAGTATTGCCTACTAGACTAACATCAGAGGGCTATCAATTCATTCACGAAGATCTTGAAATGGGTCTCAGAGATACTCTGGGACTCTGGAAATAAATTCAGATTGGAGTCCTAAACCCGAGAGCTCTGACTACGCACCAACCAGTGCGGCCTTCGAAAATAGCAAATGCTCCTCCAATGAATGCCCCAGCCGGTACAATCCAAGCTAAGTCTGGGGCACTGATTAGCAAACAGGCCGCTGCTAAACCGAGTGAGGAAAGCACTCCCATTAAGCCCAATCGAAGCCTAACGGCTTTACCTTGAGCATCGATATTACACTCTAAAGCCATGAAAAGAGGACAATAATCTAGGATATTAAGGCCTGTTTTACAAATTGAATGCTATCAATCACGTGAACGGTCATCGATTTGTAGCCCTGGGCGGCCGCGAAGTATTCTCCATTTGCCGCGCAGTACACCGATTCCATAATTCCAATGAAGGGTATAGGTGACGATTGAAGAGAGAAAAATGGTCCAAGCAGATTTACTTGGTGAATTTCCCTTAGCCGAACCATACCAAGCGAGCAGATTGTACAAAATCATTAGAGTTGGAAGAGTATGAACCGCGATTCTCTCAATTCCCATAGGAACTCTATCTAAACTGATGTCCCAGAAATCCGGCCACGCCAATCCTTCATTCATAGCACCCCAGAAAAAAAATGCAAATGCTACAATAACTATCGGAGGGAATGCTGCAACCATTGAATGAGTAAATGCGTGTAGTTCTCGATATTGGTTACTTGCTAGAGTCCTAACCAGTCCATAATTACCGATTTGTTTCTTTACGCGTGATAGGTTTCTGCGCCGGTGCCACATTATCGCAGTTCTATCAGTCCACAATTTATGACCTGCCATTCTAATTCGATGGTCGAGCATAACATCCTCTGCTCCGATTGCACCCTGATCAAATCCTCCTACTTCTTCCAAAACTGAGCGTCTATATGCAGAATTAACTCCAGGTAGTTGAGATGCTTCTGATAAATCTGAATCGCCAACCTTTCCGTAATTTGTGCCTGCGGTAAAAATTGTCGAGCAGAACGCGACATCGATTACACGTTGCCAAAGAGTTGATTCTTCAACAGGAGCGAAATTAGGTCCACCAACTCCTGCAACATCATCTCTCTCAAACCATCGAACTAATTTCGCTACCCAATCCTCTGGTACGATTACATCATCATCGGTAAAGAGAACCAAATCTGAAGACGAGGCTTCAATTGCAACATTACAAGCATCAGCCCTTGTTCTAGAACCGGAGTCATCGACAAATCGTATACCCTTACTTTCTGCAACTGACTTTCCTGGGTCGTTACTAGGTCCAACTACAATGATTTCTAAGGGTCCAGAATAAGTTTGGGCAGACAATCCCTCTAATGCAATTTCCAATTCTTCGGAATTACGAACGCTTGGTATGATTACACATACCGAGGGCTCACTCATGAATTGGCCGAAACCGCTCTCGTTTTCAACCACACTCACAATTTGACAGCGTCGAATGTCATCATGGGTCATTGCTGACACGCGGGGCTAGGAAGTAAGTCCAAGACGCGCCGCCTTCATTTGAATTCCATGAAAGTCGCAAAGGATAGCGGTCTTGGAACTCAACAGTAACTTCCTCTGTTAGACCACTAGCCAACTTGCGGCTAAGTGGATCTAGGAATTGTAGAGAATAGGTTGAGGCGGTTGGCTTTGGAGCGACTAACTCTGACATTTCGCCAGCATCGAAGCGGACATTTACTCCTTCGCCGGCTTCTACGGTAACCGATACAGTCATCTGATTCTTATCGAGGCTTAAATCGACTAACTCTCCTACAAACTTTGCAGCGCGAAGGGCCCTAGATAGCCTGTCCGCACTCAAAGTAGCTTTGCATTCAAAGTCCAAATCAGGCTGACGTGGCTCATTGATTGAGCCAGTATCAAGTCCACGAAGAATTCGATGAACTTCACCTACTCGGACGTTGATTGCTCCTGTAGCCCCATCATAATCCAACTCAACCAAGTCGTTTGGTCCAGCCAAAGTTAGAAGATCGCGGAGCTTACCAAGTTCTAGACCAATCTCAACCGGCTCGACTTCGTATGTCTCGAAACAAGCATCTGCTACCGTAACCGATAGCAATGCTACATGGGAGCCGTCAACGACGGTCGTGCTCAAGCCATTTTCACCCCAACTTAGTTTGGCTTCTTCGGTAAGAACCGATAGCAGATCGACAATTTCTCGCATCAGTTGCTGTTTGGCAGTGACTCTAAGCATCCCAACACCTACCTAAGACTCCTCCAACGGGGGGTTCTTCATGGTTCGCTAATGATATTCCAGACTATATTAACTGAATACGACCCACGTAGTGGGTCGCTAGAGTAATCATTGATACTCACGGAATTTGTGCCCACAACCCTCGCAGGTGCATATTTTTGTCTCGGGTTCATCACTCGACCGAGTTTGCATTAGTACGACAAAAATTCTATCTCCATCGCACTCTGGACAACGATAATCACCAACCCAGAGAGTTCCTTTGGCGACTTCTTCTTCGACAACTTCGGTAAGGTGTTTGAGGTCCTTTGCAGACGAAGAAGCGGTCGCTTTGGATAAATCAACGGTTTCTCCAGTCATTGGGTCGGTAAATTCCGCACCCTTTCCATCTGGTCCAGACAATGGCCCTTCATATCCGCATTTATAATCCGGGCATTTGATATTGTTGTTTGAATCTGGATATGAAAGTGCACCACATATTGGACAGAACATTCTCATCCTTCCCTTTGCTGTGTCTAAGTGACCTACCAGCGCTCGTTGGATATGTACTTCAACATTCGTAATTGATTATTCCTATTTTTCATGCAATAATGGATGTCGAAAAGCGCCAACCAAGCCAAGCCAATGCAATACTACCGAGTATGGTTGTTGTTATCATTATCAGAGTAGATGATGCATTAGATTCTGCTAATCGAATTGAGTCAACAGCGAATGCTGACATGGTAGTAAAGGCCCCTAATACACCGGTTCCAAACAATAACACGACATCGTCTCCAATAGTTGCACCAGCCGCGACCGCACCCAACAATACACCGAGAAGTAATGATCCAACGAGGTTTGCTGTAATTGTTCCCCAAGGCAAGGTATCCGCAGGTAACCATTGTTGCAAGGCGTAGCGAGCCACCGCTCCTATAGCACCACCAATCCCTACTAATGCAGCAAGCCGTAAGTCCATGCCTTTCGGGCGCTGTAATTCGGTTATTGACCGCTTCCCGTGAATTTTCTGAATAGCGCGGGATTCAAGCGGAATGGACTTCTCGCGATAGTCATGAAATTGCATTACGACTGGCGGCTGGCCCGCGTTGTCGATGACGAAGGAGTCATCCATGACGAGGTGATTTGGTCAGGTAAGCGCTCGGCTGGAGCCGTTGCTGACCGCCTTTGGGACTTGCAACGTGGGCGTTTGAGTCCAGAAGCTCGCACCCTATCCGATAGGTTTCCCGAAGCAGTAATCGATGCACTTGGTGCGATGTCGGATAACGATTGGCCGGAACTCGATGATGAAGAATCAAAATTGTTTGAAAGAGCGACTCCAATTCTGGCCAAGAGAGGAATTGCGGATGCGGCTGGCGATACCGATCGTCGATTGGATATGTTAGTATCCTCAGCGGCGGAACTTCGTGCATCTTGGACCACCAACGAGGCACGATGTGTGGAATGGACCGGTCTTTTCCTCTCGGAAGTAGATCTTGATGCTCAACGCGATGATATCCCACCTGCGGTAGCCCAATCAAACTCAATCGAGGATGTGGCCACCACATTAGGAGTAGAATCACCTGCTCATTCACCCTCAGATATCGAATGGCAAGCATTGCGAGATCATGCCAAAGGCGTAGTAGAGTTAACCGAACGACTAGAAGCACACGAGAATGCTATCCGTGATTTAGCCGAGCAACATGTACCTAGTCTTGCAGCCTTAATCGGACCCCTAGGTGCTGCTAGAATGGTAACTTTAGCGGGGGGTAGAGAGAGGTTGGCTAGAATGCCATCAGGCTCCTTACAGGTACTAGGTGCACACGCGGCGATGGCTGCACATAGACGTGGAGCCGCGCCACCAAAACATGGAGCAATACTATTCAGCATGCCTCAGATTTCGCGGTCACCTCGATGGGTGCGTGGAAAGATTGCGAGATTCCTCGCTGGAAAAGCCTCAATCGCTGTTAGGTGCGATCACTTTGGTGGAGAACCTTGGGATGAGGATACCGTTGCTGAGATTCACAAAGAGACCGAGGCGATCAAGGCCAAGTTCCCGAAACCACCCAAGCGGAAGTGATAGAGTTGCCAAAACCCATCAAGCTCGCTTGGGGCATTCGTCGAGAAGGCAGAAGCCTTTGGTCGCGTAACGCAGTCAAAGGGGTATCTGTCCGAGGAGAGAGAAGGAAAAGAGACGGCAGAAATGAATGGCGTCTTTGGAACCCCAACCGATCTAAGGTAGCCGCCAGTATTCTCAAGACTAAGCGGGATGCATCCGCACTATTACCCGAATCCGGCTCTACTTGTCTCTATCTTGGTGCTTCTTCTGGCGGCACTGTAAGTCATATTCACGACAATGTCTGTGGTGCAGGAAATCATCACGGTGGACAGGTGGTCGCGGTGGATATTTCTCCTAGGATGATGCGTAATTTAGTCAAGTTGGCCGAACGCCGCCAAGGTCTAGTTCCAGTCTTAGCAGATGCACGCAATCCATTTGCAGTCGCACCATACATTAGAGGTAAGGCGGATTGGTTGCATCAAGACCTTAGCATAGGCGATCAGGCAGAGACCTTCGTTAGGATGACTTCGGCATTTCTCAAACAAGGGGGGGCCGCTCTCCTATCTCTGAAAGCAGCCAGTGAGCGTTGGATGGAAGGCGGAGATGATGCTAGATTTGAGCACACAAAGAGCATCATCGAAGATTGTCAGCATCTAGAATTGCTAGAGGTAATCGACATCTCGGTATTCGAGGAACAGCACGCAGTGTTCCATTGTGTTAGGATATAATCAGGCGTTTTCTGCGCCTGAAAGAGCGATTGCTAACACAATAATTACGGCATAGAGCAATAAAACCGCAATAGTAAGTATAATTGAGACCCAAGAAATAACATTCGCCGCCTTTGCCATACCTGCATCTGGATGTCCGGGATGTTGTTCGGCTACTTCCATAGCGGATTTTGCAAGTATCAAACCAGGTATTGCAGTGCAGCAACTAAATCCCAATAATCCTAATATTCCTAAAATTAGTGCAGCAATGGCTTGTGTAGGAGGGTATTGTCCTACCGCTGCTGGATTACTTACCCCTTGGACATACAATACTTCAGGCCCCTCGAGGTTAGGAGTTGCTTCAGATTGAGAATCATCATCCATAATCATTCACCTTTGGATTAGAATTTCAAGCAAACGCGCCTATTCCGCCCAAAAATATGACGAAAACCAAATACATACCAAGTCCGAGTAATGCCCCTATTAGGCTAATGATATTAATTACATTTGAAGCATTAATCATACCACTATCGGGATGGTATGTATTACCAATGTTTTTCTTATCAGTACTTACTAGAAACATAGCTGGGATCGTAAAGCAAAGACTAGGTCCACAGCATAAAGCGGCTGCTCCTCCTAATAGAGTTGTAAGCCCTAGTATGGCAAGAACTAGTCCAGCAACCGCATTTGTTGATTGCGTTTGACCTCCCATTACCTGAGGTCCTGCATTGATGTTAATTGTCGTGGGCTCTCCAGAAATTTGTGGTCCGCTGGAGTCCTCTGTCATACCGATTCGTCAGTGAATCAAAACTTCAATGCTTTGGACGTATAATCTAACAATGGATAACATCATTTTCTCAGACACACTGCCGCGTATATGCCAGAGATGCCTGAGGTAGAAACGGTCCGTCGTGGCCTCATACCTCACTGGGTAGGACGACGAATTAGCTTTGTCGATTTACGCCGCCCTGACCTACGATTTCCATTCCCATCGAATCTTGAAGAAGCGCTGACAGGCGCTAAGGTAGTAGAGATTGGACGCGCCTCAAAATACCTCTTGATTCGCCTAGATAATGGAAATACTTGGCTAAGTCATCTTGGGATGACCGGAGTTTGGACAATAGATTCTCCT
>DAPQ01000077.1 GCA_002502175.1 Euryarchaeota archaeon UBA19
AGAAGTCCCCATCGCATTCGCTACATCATTCGCTCCAATGTTCCAAGCCATGTAGGCACAAACGGCAGTTGCAAGAATCAGGACGAGCCACATTATCGGTTCCATCGACACGACCCGCACGGCTAAGGGTACTTGATAGAGAAGTTACGTAATCTATATAGTAATAATTAGATTGGCAAATTTATGCCAATTGGGCCTGGTGAGCAAGACGTCCGTAAATTACAACTTACAGGCGGGTCAACTTACACTATGAGTTTGCCAAAACCTTGGATTTTGTCTAACAACCTAAATGCTAGAGATGGAATCCGTGTTGATTGGCGACCAACGGGAGAACTTTCTCTCACACCCCTAGATGTTATTGACGATCTCAAGACAGTTGTCAAGTTAAATCTAGATCAAATTCCAATAGCGGCACTTTACGATCATCTAATGGGCGCTTACTTATCTGGTGTTCAGGAAATATCAGTTCAAAGCGAAAGCCCACTAACAAGGAATTCTCGAAATGATATACGCAGATTCTTACGCTCTACTAGGGGTTTTGAAATAGGTCAAGAAACGGATAGTAATGTGCATTTAATCAGTTTGCTGAATGCAGGAGAGTTGCCATTACATGCTAGTTTGAACCGCATGTACCTGTTATTTTCCTCAATGATTCGCGACATATATGATGTGTTAATTGGGTCAGATGATGATTTGATTAGTGATTTTGAAGAGCGCGAGAGAGAGGCTGATGGCCTACATTACCTAATTGAGAGACAAGTTGGTTCGATGTTGGACTCACAACATGTCGCTAGGTCGCTAGGTCTGAGTAGGAAGGAAGGTGTCGAACACGCTAACCTAGCAAGATCATTGGAGAGGATGATGGACCATGCCCATGAAATGGCTCGTTTAACTTTGGAAACCACACCACGGCCTCGCTTGAAACAAGATGAATATCCCCTTTCATTACTACCAGTTTGTATGGAGGCACTGAAGTCTCTAATGATCAATTTGAGAGTCCACGACCCCTACCAAATAGAGGAGGCTAGGGAATCCTTGAAGGCGGCTCAAATTGCCCTAAAAGAACATGAAGAGAGACTTTGGTCTGGTCGAAGACAAGCTTCTCGACTTCTATTTGAAGACCGAATTTCAGAATCAATCCGCAGGATTTGTGCTTATTCTAGGGACTTTGGAGAAATCCTTCTCAATATGATTGCATATGATTCAATTGAGCGACAATGAAAACTACAGCAAGTTAGCTACAAGTTCTGGTTGAGTTAGGTAAACCAATAATCCGATGCCAGCAAACATCATCATCCATGCTCCAGTAGCTTTGACTATCCCTGTGGACTTTCTAAGGAAGCCAATCATGGCTTGTCGCCCCATTCCTACTAGTCCCGTCACCATTACCATTAGCATTGTAACAGAGAGAATCAAACCGCCAAGTCCGGCTATGAACGCCCCTTCTCCTACTACTGTTAACCATGCTACAAATGGGAACACAGCCGCAGCAGTACAATCGACTGATGCGGCCGAATAACCAATTCCCCAAAGATACATATTTCTTCGAGGAGTGAAAATTTCATCAGTTTCCCTTGTTTGGTATTTATCCAAAATTCGCTGGACTCCTGCCAGTAAATGACTGGTCCAACCTAACAACATCAGACCTCCAAGGATTAGAAGTAACCAAGCTATTGTAATTGCCACTTGGTGGAGAACTCCAGATAGTGGTATGACCTCACTTAGTCCAAAGATGATTATTCCAACAATTGTGAAGAAGGTTAACTGACCTAAGGCTGCATACCCACCGACTTCAAACGAATTTGGCATCCTTCCAGTCAATTTTCCTTCCTGCCGTAATTCATCCTCTCTCATACCTAGACTGAGATAATATGTGATGAATGAAGGCAAGACAGGGAAAGCACAAGGAGAGAAGTAGACCAAAATCCCGAGGAATAATCCGATAATGAAAACTCCTGAAACAGATCTGTCTGCTTTCTTTATTCCAATTCGGAGGTCCTCTGCCTCTCCAAGATTGGCTGCCTCTATAGCACTGTCAAAACTCTTCCAGCTATCGAGTGGAGTCCCTGTATTTTCTTTGGCGACAACAAATCCTTCGTGGTCGATAACCAAAGCAAGAGGAATAGATTGGGCAGAATAATATTCGGTAATATCTCCTCTTTCTCCATCCTCCAGAAGTACAACATCATCGCCTCCATTTACGATTGGCCATGGCATGTGTCGGTTGGATTCGGGATCACCAAATGTTGCGTTAATTTGTTCAAACGATTCATACTGATACCAAGTTGCAATCGATACTGCAATTACAGGGTATTCTCCATCAAGACCTTCCCATTCTGCAAGATTGTCATCGATATGTTCCTGAACATAGTGGCAATTGGCACAATCTATTGCCATGAAATCTAGGATTACCACATGACCGCGCAGGCTACTCAATTGGATTGTTCCATCCTCAGCGGTGTAGAGGTCGTCTATCCCTTCTCTGTTCATAGATGGGGCAACCCAATCAGGGACTTCCGAAATGTCATCAGAGGTGCCGTAAATGGAGGAGGTTAATCCAAACAATGAGAGAGAAGCGAACCCGATAATACAGAATAAAACTACGCCAATTCCAAAGGCCTTCCAGGTGTCTGATTCC
>DAPQ01000059.1 GCA_002502175.1 Euryarchaeota archaeon UBA19
GACCGATTATCATCTGAGACGGATGAATCAATACAGACACTCTGCGCCTCATTTGTAGGAGGATTAGCCCGCTTTTCGGAAGAAGAATTCGTCGGAAGGGCACAATCGATTCTTGCTAAAGGAAACCAAAAAGCAACACAAAGGCTAGTCGAATCGGGACTTCGAGACTATCTCTCAACTAATCCAACAGATCCGGCCCAACTTCTTCCCTCGGCTTGGCTTTCTTCTTCCGAAATTGGTCGCTCTCGAGTAGGGAATCTGATTGTCGAGCAGGCTAGAGTTTCTCCCGAAGCATTCCAAACAACTTGTGAAACTATCAAGGAAGCCGACCCAGAATCTTTCGATAAGTTGGCAAACTGGGTCGAGATGAGAAGTCCAGAGGCCTACCAATTACTGTAGGAAATCAGGAACAACCGGTAGTGGCACCGCAGGCATTGCACTTCAGGCAAGTGCCATTGCGAACCATCTGACTACTTCCGCACTCGTCGCAAATATCTCCAGTAAAGCCACGCTCACGAGCCATCCGGCGGATGCGAGAATCCTCGTCCTCAGATGGAGCAACCGCATTCAGAGTCAACTGTACATCTCTCTTTTCTCCTTGAGTCCGCACCAATCCCTCTTCTGTTTGCTCGGGTCTGCTGATTGATGTTGATACCATATCTTCAGCAGAGACGTGAGCTAGGTCGTCACGCTCTAGATATTGAATTGCTAATTCACGGAATATGTAATCGACAATTGAAGTTGACATCTTAACCCGGCCACTACCGCCGGTTACCATTCCACTCGGGTCGAACTTCTGGAAAGTGAATGACTTAACGAATGCATCTAGAGGTACACCGTATTGTAATCCAATAGACACCGCGATTGCGAATTGATTCAGTAGAGATCTCCATGCCGCACCCTCTTTCGAGGTTGTAATCATGATCTCACCCAATCGACCATCATCATAGTTGCTTGAAGATAGGTAAACGGTGTGACCTCCTACTCTTGCCTTCATCGTACTAGATGATCTGACATCAGGCAGAGGTCTTCTTGTTGCGATGTAATTGTGGACAAACTGCTCGGCCACAACTGTAGCAGCAGGAGCAGGGATTGGAAGAGCTTCAGCAGTTTGCTCTACCATCTTGTGAACAACAGTAACCGCCTCATCTTCTTCTTCCTCATCTAGAGATGTGGCATCAACTAACTGATTCATCAATGGTTGACTGAGCTTACTTCCATCTCGATAAATTGCACACGCCTTAATCATGGTATCATAACTTAGGTCATAGGCCTCTCTAATATCCTCAATAGAGGCATCAGCTGGCATGTTGATTGTTTTCGAAATTGCTCCAGAAATGAATGGCTGAGCGGCTGCCATCATCAATACGTGAGCCTTCCAATCGATCGATCTCTTTCCATACTTACCACAAGGAGTTGCACAATCGAACACAGCCAAGTGCTCATCCTTTAGTCCAGGTGCACCCTCAATTGTACCATATCCAAAGACGTGATCATTGGCTTGATCAATTTCATCATTAGAGAATCCAAGGTGGCCGAGTGTGTCAAAGAACGGGTCCTCAAATTGTTCTTTTGAAATCCCTAGAGTTTCTGTACAGAAATCTTCTCCGAGGATAGAAGGCGCAAATGCAGAGCGAATATCGAAAACATCTGGGAAACTCGACTCCACTTTCTTCAGCATCTTTGCATTGAAGCCAGCGGCTTTCAATACCTTAGAAGATACAGTAGGGCAGTTGCCTAGTGAAGCAGTTCCCATAATGTACTCTTGAATTGCTTGCGTTTCCTTTTCTGAGTACCCCAATCGTCGTAGAGCGTTTGGTACTCCGTGGTTGATGATTCTTAGAGAGCCTCCGCCAGCTAGTTGTTTGTACTGAACTAGTGAGAATTGTGGTTCTACTCCGGTGGTGTCAGCATTCATTACTAGTCCAATAGTTCCTGTAGGGGCGATAACGGTAGTCTGTGCATTTCTGTAACCATGCTCTTCACCTTCTCTTATGGCGCGGTCCCATGATTCTCTAGCAGCGCCAAGAAGATCCTTTGGACACTTCTTTGCATTAATTCCCATTGGTAATACAGACAAACCATCGTATTCCTCTGCCGGAGCATCGTATGCTGCAAGGCGGTGATTCTTCATTACACGCAACATATGTTCTGCATTCTCTGAATAGTTCGGGAATGGTCCTAGGACTGAAGCCATCTCGGCACTGGTTGCATAGGATTCACCACACATAATCGAAGTAACAGCGCCACAAATCGCGTAGCCTCTTTCATCATCATAGGGAATTCCCATGTGCATCAGAAGTGAACCGATGTTGCAGTAACCGAGACCAAGAGTTCGGTATTCGTAGGACTGACGGGCGATTTCAGCCGAAGGGAATTGTGCCATCAGTACGCTAATTTCCAATGTAGCAGTCCACAATCTAACGGAATGTCGGAAGTCTTCAACATCAAAGGTTTGAGTCGCCTTGTCATAGTAATGTAGTAGATTTATGCTAGCGAGGTTACAAGCGGTATCGTCAAGGAACATGTATTCACTGCAAGGATTTGAGCCGTTAATTCGACCGCCCTCAGGACAGGTATGCCATTCGTTGATTGTTGTATCGAATTGAACCCCTGGATCCGCACAAGCCCAAGCGGTGTATGCTACTTTGTCCCATAATTCCGCTGCCGGCATTGTCTTGCAAGGTTCAGGCTCTCTTCCCTCTTGACCAGCCTTCTTTAGTTCGGTTCTGTGGTAAAGGTTCCAATCTCCATCTTTACGAAGGGATTCCATGAATGAATTAGGGACTCGAACCGAATTGTTGGAGTTTTGGCCGGATACAGTTGCATAACCCTCTCCTTGCCAATCAGTATCCATTTGTTCGAATGTTAAACTCTTCCATCCTTGATTTGCAAGGTCAAGAATTCTCTTGATATGTGGCTGAGGGACACTATCACGTACCGCTTTTATCATTGCCATTTTGAGAGCGCCATTAACTGCTGGGTCAGTCTTAGAATCATCTTCATCATGACTCCATATAGCCGATAAAATAGCATCTGAATGTTTCTGCAAAAGACTTGAACCGATTACTAGAGCCGACACCTTCTCCTCTTCTGTGAGCTTCCAATCAATGTATTCTTCGATATCCGGATGATCAAGATCTAGAGTAACCATCTTTGCTGCCCGGCGAGTTGTACCTCCAGATTTGATAGCCCCAGCCGCCCTATCACCAATCTTTAGGAAGGACAGAAGGCCACTGGAAGTACCTCCACCAGATAATGGCTCACCAGCCCCTCTTATCTGGGAGAAGTTCGAACCGGTTCCCGATCCATACTTGAACAATAGAGCCTCTCTATTCCAGAGCCCCATAATCGATTCAGTACCTCCAACCAAGGAATCCCCTACTGATTGAATAAAGCAAGCATGAGGTTGAGGGTGTGTGTAGGCATCTTCTGAAAGCTTCAATTCACCAGTGACTGCATCTACGTAGTGGTGCCCCTGAGCTGGACCTGTTATTCCATAAGCCCAGTTCAAACCAGTATTGAACCACTGCGGGCTATTTGGCGCAGATCTCTGACTTGCAATTAGGTAAGCCATCTCATCGTAGAAGGCACGAGCATCGGCTTCGCTGGCAAAGTAGCCGTGATTCCAACCCCAGTAGGTCCAGGTGCCTGCAAGGCGGCGGAACAATTCCCGACCATCCGTCTCACCGACAAACCTGTCCTCTGGAGCGAGGGTCTGAAGCTTCTCATGATCAGGCTCGCTACGTTGTAGCCATCCTGGGACCCCGTCCTCCGCCACCTTGCGCAGAGCAGCAGGAACACCAGCCTTCCTCAGATATTTCTGAGCACAGACTTTTCCTGGAACACCAGCAAAGCCTGAAGGCAACTGAACACCATGAATTTCATCAGCGAGGCTCCCGTCGGGGTTTCGGATCTCTACACTCATCTCGATCCAATCAAAGGCATCGAAGGGATCAGCACCTGCTGTAGTAAAACGGCGTTCAATCACTAATCCCTTCTCGGCTTCGCCTTCTTGGGCTACTACCTCATCATCTGTTCTCGTCTGCATCACAACCACTTCCGAATCAATTCCCCGGCCCAATTCTCTCCTTCGCATGAGCGAAGGATTTGGCTGTGCCCGAAGACGGACTTTAATGAGTTCGGAAAATGCCTCTAATTAATCAGCAGATTTGCATTAATATATTCCTTTCTCAGAAACTCCCAAAGGGTGGAAAATAACAAGTTACGAACGTAAATCAAGTGTCCATTCTACACTTGCTCCGGACCTTGAAATCATAATTCCAACAGAACAATCCTTCTCATGTGAAAGAGAAATTATTCTTCGAACTAACTTCTCTGGAACATCCCCCTCGACGACATAGTGCATCTTCACTGAAGTAAAAACTCGCGGAGACTCATCAGCCCTCACTCCCTCTACATCTACCCACATTGCCCGAACGTTTTCCATTCGGTCTTTCAGGCCGACTCTAAGGTCAATTAGGGAACAAGCGGCATGAGCCTGAAGCACCATTTCCATCGGACTGGGCGCGACGTCGCTGTAGATTGAAGTCAACTTCCCCGACTCAGTTTCAGCCTCCATGGAATAACCCTCAGTCCATCGAACTACGCTCTTCATACCCCCTCCTCTATCGCGTCCGTCTTGAGGGTTGGCTTCTTGAGGCGGAGGCGGGTGGCGCGACTGAGTGACATGGCTGAGGGCAGTGCAATTACAATGGAAGAAGGTCGTTTGAGCGTACCTGATCAACCAATAATCCATTACATCGAGGGAGATGGAATTGGAGTCGACATTACTCCTGTAATGATTGATGTAGTCAATGCAGCAGTCCACAAGGCATACTCAGGTTCTCGTCAAATACACTGGTCTGAAGTATTGGCTGGAGAAAAGGCATTCAACGCCACTGGCGAGTGGTTGCCAGATGAGACACTTGCCTCAATGAAGAACGGCCTAGTGTCGATTAAAGGGCCTCTAACAACTCCGGTAGGCGGAGGGATTCGAAGTCTCAATGTTGCACTCAGACAACAACTGGATTTGTTCGCCTGTGTCCGTCCGGTTCGCTGGTACGCTGGTACGCCCAGTCCCGTACGAGACCCTGGCGCAGTAGACATGATTATTTTCAGAGAAAATAGCGAAGATGTCTACGCCGGAATAGAGTGGGAATCAGGTAGTGAGGAAGTTGCAAAAGTGATTCAATTCCTACAAAACGAAATGGGTGTAGAAAAGATTCGATTCCCCGACACCTCTGGAATCGGAATCAAACCGATTAGCGTCGAAGGCACAACTAGAATAGTACGCGCTGCAATCAGATACGCAATAGATAATGACAAGGATTCAGTAACTCTTGTTCACAAAGGAAACATCATGAAATTCACAGAAGGCGGATTTAGAGATTGGGGTTACCAACTCGCCAAAGACGAATTTGGAGCAGTAGAATTAGACGGTGGACCTTGGTGCACATTGACTAATCCAAAGACAGGAAACACGATTGTCATCAAGGATGTAATTGCGGACGCAATGCTACAACAAGTTCTCACGCGCCCGCGCGAGTACAGCGTTCTTGCAACGATGAATCTGAATGGCGATTACATCTCAGACGCGCTAGCAGCACAGGTCGGTGGAATCGGTATTGCCCCAGGTGCAAACATCAACTACGACACTGGAATTTCTATCTTCGAAGCAACCCACGGAACTGCGCCAAAATATACCGGTCAAGACAAGGTCAATCCAGGTAGTCTGATTCTTTCAGCAGAGATGATGCTCCGGCACATGGGTTGGAGTGAAGCGGCGGATCTAATTGTCAAGGGAATGGAAAGTGCGATTTCAGCCGGAACTGTAACCTATGATTTCGAGCGCCTGATGGAAGGAGCCACTTTACTCAAATGTAGTGAGTTCGGACAGGCAATTATTTCCCACATGTGAGAAAAAGTTCTTGCAATAATCAATTTCGTAGAATGTGACTGTTCAACTGCTGAGCAGTTGAGATCGCATCGAATCCGAAGTTGTCATGCAACGCTCTTGAAATTAAAGTAAAGTCAGAATCTCTTGTGGCAACTAGGACACAACCGACGTCAGGAATTGTTGACGAGGCGTAAACAGTTGAATCTCTCATTATGTCTAAGTCACCAGACTCTGGGAAGATTTCCACACCATCGATTATACTTCTTGGCGGAGGATCATCTCTAGCAAATTGCTTGGCTTCCGTAACTCTCTCGAAAATCTCCGAGTGCCGAACTAGGAAGGAGTCCAAATCAACCTCGCGCTTCGCATCCATATCTACCTCGTTTCTGAATTTACCAAACGTTCGCAGAATATACTCGACCCTTTCTTGCAGAAGTTTGGAAGTAACCGTCGACTTCCAAACCTTGTTGTCAATATACACGTCTCTGAACAGAGCGCGTGCAATCTTTGGAGATCTTGTTCGATTGAGGAACTCAGCTTCGGCAGACATCGGTATACACAAATGAACTCGTCCCTCTTCGCTCCGCCTCTTTAGCATCCAGACAAAGGCTCTCTCTACAGTCCAATCGAATGTTCCGTAATTATCTTGAGAAATTTGCCCCAATAAATCATCCTTCAGGGCATCGATTAGAATATTGGTATCGACCAAAACCAATGGTCTTAGGGAAAGGTGACTCAATGACCGACGTTGTCGAACTGGAATATTCTTACTGTATCTGCGGAATAATGCCTTTTGTGACCGAACCAAGGTCTGAATCTGTCGCAAATCAAAGTTCTCCGATTGAATCGCAGTTTCGAACATTCGAAGCCCTCGAATCGGTGAGATATCAGCCACTTCTTCTGCGATTAACGTAATCTCAAGGACGTCCTTTCTTTCGTTCAACTCCATCATGAATCGGCCTTCAAGTTCGCTTCTTCTACCAGGTTCCTTGCGGCGCATCATCATCTGCGCCGCCAGAACACGACCACGGAATGGGTCCTCTGGCAATCGGTGTTCAGACGCGTATCGAAGAGCCCTATCGAGCACTTCCAATCTGCGCTTCACAACACCTCTGTCTTCACTACCCTCACTAGGTTCTCTTTGAGAGACATATTCCATTATTCTCTGAGTAGCAATTTCATTACGTCCAGCGGCAGCGTCTGCACAGACTCTTAGGTATAGTTGGAATCTAGAGGTTACAGATGCGAGCAGCTCTGGGTGTTTGTCAATCAAATTAATTGCTTCTTTCCAACCACCCGCAAGGGCGAATTCAATCAGTGATTTTCGAAGTAGCAGAGACGATTGTTCGAAATCATCTCTAATTCTCATCGCTGCATCTCGGTATGATCTAGCAGCATTGATTCGATCCCCCTTCGCCACTGCAATTGTTGCTCTGACGATTTGGTGATTTGAGGATCCATTGTCATGCTGTCTATACCATATTTCCAAATCAGGAATCGCTGCATTGTGCTCCAATACTAGGTCTGTGGCAAATCTGATTGTACGCAGTTCAACTGCTTCGGTTGAACATAATGTTCCAAGGGCAGAAAGGGCCGAAACAGATCTTTCTTCCACTCCGCTTTGTAGATCCATTGTTGCTCTATTCAGTCTCAGAGCATTGATTAGGACACTGAATAGGCTTCTCTCAAGGAAGGTCAAATCAGCATCCTCAACCGATTGTTCCAATCGCTCGATTCGATTTTCCTCAACCAATCCGTCACCGTCTGCTCGAAGTGCAGCCCTAACTTGGTTGAGAGCCTCAAGCCCCTTCGAGTCCAATTTATCGTGAACAGCATTCATCGAAGATGGGTTTCCACTCAATAGTGCAATCAATGAAGAAGCAGCCTCGGTCATCACCTCATCATTTTCAGTTTCTGCAAGTCCGAGGATTGCTCTCTTCCTCATCGCTTCCAGTTCTTGCATAATTGGAACTCCTTGCTCTGCAGAAATAAGGTGCCAAACCAACAATGCACGATGAGGAAATTTAGATACCAAGTCAGGGTGATTTAGGAATTCACCACTAAGCCCTTCGACATCTGCTGATAGAGTGTAAATATCGAGCACTTCTTCCTCGATACCTAGGTCCTTTGTTGACAGCCTTTTCGCTGCTTTCTTCCTAATCTTCAGAGGGGCAGAAGAATTTCGCATTACACTGAGAGTCAAATCATCTGATGACTTTGCAAGACCCCTCAATATGGAATCCTCAATGAAAGAATCTCCAGTTTCAGAAATCAGGTTAATTGCAACATTCATTTCTTCTTCATTATTGATTTCCAAACCCCTGAGGATGGCAACAGTCTCCGATCCTCTATTTGCCGATGAAAGGGCAGCGATTACCGCCCAACGAAGAGTATCCGAAGGTGTGAGTTTAGCATTTTGGAGAATATCCATGCCTTTCAGTAAAGTATCAGCATCGGTGGTATTTCCTGTCTGAAAATTCTTCCAAGCCTCAATTTGAATAGCCTCAGAGAGCCTATCTTCCCCATCTTGAGAAATGGCTTGCTGCCAATTTTCAGTTGAACCCGCCCTTAACGATAGGAGAGTAGATTGCGCTTCAACCAAGCCCTGCAAGTTTTCAGAATCGACGCCGTCAAAAATCGAAGTTGATTGCTCAATGTTGCCAGCTGCCAATAACATCGCCTCTAGCAGTGAATAATCTCCGGTCATATCTTTCAAAGAGGGATTCATCCATGCCTTCCATTTCTGCGGGCGTGGTTTTCCAGATCGTAGATCACGCGTAATTTTCTGAAGGGCTGATGCTTGATGGATATCCAATTGTAGAGTACAAGAATCCAGCCAATCAAGTAATGCTGAGGAATCATGTGGGTCGAAATCGGCTCGACTTAACCAATCCCCAGAATCGATATTTTGTTCGTTTTCAGAAATCGGAAATCTACCTAGTTCTGCAAGCAAAGGGGCTTCCCTAGCCATACGTTCCCAAACAGGATGAACACCAGTTTCACACTCTTCCCTTAGGGGTTGAAAACTTTCATCCCATTGCTCATTCCAAGAAGACCCCATCTTGTGTTTCTGGGCTATCAACACCGCCAATCTGTACGCTGCCGGCTCCTTTGAACGAATTACTGATTGGGGTAATTCCAAGCGGTCTTGTAATCCTGATTGGCCCCCTCTTCCTCCTCTTCTACCAATACGCCGATTTGGTCTAGCCGGTTTCCCGGTGGAAGAATTAGGATCGACAGATTCTGGTGCCGCCTGATTTACTGCTAAGAAGGCCAAAGCCTTCCATTCTTTATTGAGTAAATTCCATGCCTTTGGGCGTTGGATTTCCGATTTTCTCCTCCCTGAATCGTCGCCTGCTCTCTGCAGTTGTTCGACGCAATCGAGAAGATAATCCTCCAAATTGAATCACTCCGGTAGGCACATCGCCCCACCCCTGCCTACATCAACACATCGCCTTGCTATGCAAGGCGCGAGAAGGAGAACTCAAGACCTCCAAAGGCTGGCGAAGACTCGTGGAAATCACCCAAGTGCTCATCCTCTTGCTACATCCTATCGCGGCATTGGTTGTCATTCGAGAGTTCGCAAGGCAACGAAATTGGCGCAAGTTGAGCACTACCCTCAAGGGCTCTGAGAGGGCTGCAGAACTCGAAAATCATGAGACTCAGGGCGAACGATTGTTTCGCTGGGTTCTGCTTGTTGTCGCTTTGGCATTCGCCGCCAAAATAACCTCATCTTTACTCTCGGGGGAAGATTTCTCACTCGACTTACTAATGCCTGGACATTTCCATGGTTGGGCCGGATTACTTGGAATAGCGCTGATGACTTACCTTTGGCGTTTGGGTAGAAAGACAAGCGCCGAAAAACAGGCCGGTAAATCGTTTGCAAAATCCAAGCAATTACACGGCAAACTTAGCGATATTATGATCGGATTAATCGCCATTCACGCCTTCCTCGGATTCCTCTATCTTCTAGAATTAATCGGCTAGCGATTTGCCCACATTTTCAACCATTCTCGAATATTTTCGTCGATATCTCTGCCGACCACTTTCCTCTCAACCCTTTGACCATTTTCTAGCGGTTGAATCCTACAACCACAGGCATTGGCATGGCCCCCTCCGTCTGGGTCAAATCTTGTTGCTAACTGAGTTAGATCGAAAATTCCGCCTTCTGTGTGTAGGAATGAGTTGGTGTAAAATGAGGCTGAGACAGGATAGGACTCTTCCTCTCCGAACCCAGCACCAACATCTCCATGAATCACCATACAAGCATCGCAGTCGTCTCCAGCCAAGGCGGTAACACGATAACCATTAGAACGCACCCCCATGTCTTCTAATCGGACTACAGCGAGCCTATCGATAACTTCTAATCGCTCTGCAATAATTGAATTGGCACGAGTAAGATAGTCTCGTTTTTCAGCAATAACAGACGAAATATTTTCTGAAGATAGAATTTCTTCTACAGAATCTCCACGACTCAAAGCCTCTAGGATTTCAAGTGAGATTACATCATTTCCTCCAATGATTCTTCCTAGCCAAACTACTGGGTGCTCTGAGAGAAATTCCTCTTTGCTAACAGAGCCACCATCCAACTTGTCGACCCATTCCATAAGGTCGGTCAAATCGGAAACATCGACAACTTCACCAACCAAATCAAAGGCTATTCTTGCCGCTGATGGAGTAGGCTTCCAAACTACCACCATCTCAGAATTATCTTCTCCATCAGTTGGTGCATTGGATTGGTGGTGATCAATACTCAACCCACATTGAGAATGTCTAGGCAAATCACAAACCGCAGTGTGCCTATCGATTACATCGTCCAACATTCCAGCACGAAGCGCACCGGGGTGACCGAAGACAACTTCAGCATCCTTCCACCATCTTCTCAAAATGGCACCAGTCACTACTCCGTCGAGGTCCGAATCCGTCACAATTCGACGGATATCTAGCGACAAGGCAGGGTGAGTCATCATTGGACTGCGCCACAACCCACCTATCATTTGTTTGGCTCAATAGTTTTCCAAAAACGGGGTAAATTACCAGTATCAACACTTGACGGGAATAGGAGAATGGAGAAATGTATGATGCCTATCCCAGCACCTATGGAGACGTCTTGCGGCTTCGTCTTGGTCAATTTCGACAGTATTCTTCTGTTGCAATATCCGCAAGGGCATTGGTCATACCCGAAAGGCCATGTCGAGGGCGATGAGGATCATTACCAAACCGCTCGCAGAGAGTTGGAAGAAGAGACAGGAATCAGCGAAGTAGAGATTGATTCGGAATGGAGTCATAGAACAGAATATACCTTCCAAAGCAAAGGCCGACCGATCGATAAGCAGGTATTTTGGTACATTGCTTCAACCGATCAACTTGAGGTTAAATTATCCCATGAACATACTAACTATCTCTGGCTTAGTTTAGATGAAGCAGAGGAACAACTCACTTTCGATCAGGAAAAGGAAGTATTACGCTCAGCGAGAGAACACATGCAGAAGGTGGGCAGGGTAATCTGATTTCTAAAGAATCATCCCAACCAACCAACTCGATGCTACCAAAAGAATAGCAACGGTAAAAACCATGTCAAATACTACTTTGAGAGTGACAAAGAATTTTCCAATTCCTTTTTGAAATTGAGAACGTTTAGAATCATCAATACTCTTGATTACCTCTCTATGCCCCTCAAGGTAATTCGCAAAGAAAGACACTGCTAACACTTCTCACGCTTACCCAATGGAGTCCACAAGGTTTCTTCTTCACCCGTCTTTGCCGAAATCCAACGACCAAGTACAAAACAGTGGTCTGAGAGCCTGTTCAGATAGCTAATTACCTCGGACCTCACTTCTTCACGGAGGGCACAGGCTTCTCTTTCTGCTCTTCGAACAATCGTTCTCGCCATGTGTAAATTTGCTACCGCCGGACTTCCGGTTGGTAGTATGAATGAAGACAGAGGTTCCAAATCTTCCAACATAGAATCCATCTCTGCAACTAATCGTTCTCCCGACTCTGCTCCAATAATCGACATTTGTTCAGGAACGCCGCCGGGAGGACAGGCACATTCGGCTCCAACGTCGAACAATTCCTGTTGAATTGTCCCGAGCAACTTGTCTGCATAATCACAGACCTCCATGGGAATAGATGCTCTAGAAAGCTCCATTCTAACAATTCCAATTGCAGAATTTGCCTCATCAATGGTGCCGTAAATCGCAACCCTTGGATGCTCCTTTCCAACACGAGTACCGTCGACAAGAGAGGTTTTACCCCCATCTCCTCCGCCGGTGTGAACCTTAGTTATCCGAACCATCTTATTCACTTCCGAGTAGGTTCATCGCTTTGAATCGTGCTAGAGTCATTCACTCTTCTTCAGTCCCTCTAGAGGCCTTCAATTTTCTTAATTCGCCCTCAATTGTTTGAATCCAATTTTTATCAACTGCATCCCATCCACCGATAGCTTGTAATTCCTGTACATGCTCCTTTTCGGCGGCTTCATCCCCTAGATGTTTGTGGATTAACGCAAGAGCTGCATGGCTCATCGCATTGAGCCATTGATCATCCATATCCCAAGATCTTTCAAAGTGTGAAATCGCACCTCTAGGGCCTTGTAAAAGCCCTCTACTTACTTGTCTAAGGCCCGATTTTGACCAGGTAATTCCTTGAACGCCCACAACTAGACCTCTGAATGCAAGATAAATTTCTAGCATTACCACAACCGAGGCTGTAACGAATGAAATTAGGTGGTCAGTCGAATTCATTTCGTTCCATGAATCGGCCATCAAACTTACAGTTCCTACACACAGCAGAATACCTCCAAAGGGTGCTACTAACACATCCTGCTGCGTCACCACCATGTGCCTAACTCCGTAGATAACGGCGAGACCACCAAAAATTGCTGCGGTAACTGTTGGCGCTAATATCGCAGTATCTCTTGGGGCATTTCTGCTAATCAGAAAGATCAACCCTAATGCTATACTAGACCACCCGAATTTATTTCCAAATTCAGGGAAAGGTTGTAGGCGAGCATAATACAACGATATTGCTCCAAGAGCGAAAAATAGTACAATCCAATAATCTAATTCCGAAGTGCTCATTCTAATTCACCTCGAGGCTCGTCGCGCCATCCTGGCTTCCAAAAATCATCATCATCAAGCCACTTTAGCCATTCGTCATCTGAGGCGCGTAAAAGGCGTAGTGCGCGCCTATCCAAGCCATCAAGAAGTGCATCATCCACTTCTCCTTCTGAGTGCGCATCGGTCCACTCGATTTGCATCTGTCTAACCAATCTTCTACCTTCTTCTGGGTTATCGAAATTTCTTTCGCAAGACTCTCTTAGGTCCTGTAACCAAATTCTTGTTCCACGAATATGTAGGTCATCTTGCAAGGGCTTTTCCTTGCGTTTGAATGGCCACCAACTCATGTCTCTCAATCTTCGGGCATAAGCCGTTACCCTTGATGCTTACGAATTAATGAAAGATTGCCGATGCCCCCATCGAACCATGGGTCGTATCGTCGTGCACCTACACGGCAGGGCAAAGGACGCCGCATTCAGCATGGCTATCTCAGATTACGCAAACCGACTTTCGGGAGAAGGCGTATCACTTTCTGAACATCGAAATCGTACAGATCCTGGGGCCTACCTTTCCTCAATTGTATCCAAGGCAGGAGAAGACAATGTGATTGTGCTCGAGGAAAAAGGCGAGATTCTTGATTCGATGGGGTATTCAGAGAAAATGAAACAATGGCGTCTTTCCAACAATGATGTCCACCTAGTTGTTGGACCGCCAGGTGGTTTTGGAGACTATAGCAAGGGAATGTCATCCTTGTCTCTTGGATTGATTACACTACCGCACGAGTTAGCCGCAGTTGTTTTGTTAGAGCAATTATACCGGGCCTCAACAATCATCAAAGGATTGCCATATCACAGGGCATAATTTTGTTTAACTGAGTAGTTAGATTCTGTCGCCGCTAACTCAATGATTTTGTTTTGTTCATCCACATGAACAATCCGCGGCTGATGATTTTCGATTTCACCTTCTTCTATACCTTGGAAAGTCAACAAAATTACCAAATCGCCAGGGTTCACCAAATGAGCAGCAGCCCCATTTATGCAGATTTCTCCTGACCCTCGAGGCGCCTTTATTGCATAGGTTTCTAGGCGTGACCCATTGGTTATATCGAGCACTGCAATCTTTTCCCATTCGACAATTCCGGCGGCCTCCATAAGACCCTCATCAATTGATATCGAGCCGACATAATCTAGGTCGGCTTGAGTAACTGTTGCTCTGTGGATTTTTGATCGCAATACCATTCTTATTGGCGCCATCAAAACAGTTCAGAGAATCTTGTTTTTTTAACATATGGACGAAATATGCTTCGGTAAATATCGGCATCAACAAACGAAACGAAGTATGATACTCGAAGGCTTCCGTGATACTCGCGCGCGCATACGAGGGGTTTTGTTGATAAGCAGGTCGATTTTGCAAGGCTACTTCGGTGGTCGGAATGAACGAATTGAAACGGACTTGGTACAGTCGAGAAAACAGAAAGAAGAGCGGTTCAGCACTAATGATGGTAGTGCTCATGTTGATGAGTACACAGATGTATAATTTCATGGGTGTTGAGGAAGAGAAAACCAGCCTCGAAACGGTAGATGACACTCCTGCTAGAACGGCATATCAGCAGTTCTACCAAGCTGAGGGCCAAACAACAGGAGCCACACAAGGGCAACCCGCTGTAATGGGTAATTTTGACCATGAAGCCTTCACCGATCCAAGTTGGGTGGATCCAGCCTCGTACCAAGGCAAGATTACCGACCCATCAGTGCTGCTCACTAACCCAGGGTATGGCTTTTTACTCGAACAAACAAATACCGAAGATCACGACAATGATGGTATCAATGACCTCGATGATTTAGATGACGATAACGATGGAATTAGTGACCTTATCGAGCGCTTCGACGGATGCTATGGAACCGATCCATTCGATCACGATAACGACGGCATCTCCGATGAGTATGATTGGGATGACGATAACGATGGTATTCTTGAAGGCCCAATCGACTACACCCAAGGAGCCGATCCATGGAACGTCAGTGCCGATCGATATGTTGAGCCAAACACAGTACATCCTTGGACAGGAACTCCAGTAGGGCCAGGCTACAGAATAGATCAGAACCCAATGGATCACGATAATGATGGCGTAACGGATGAGGACATAGACGGAAACGGTCGAGGTTCGTATGACGAGGATGACGATAATGATGGTAGAATAGACCAGTTTACATGGCCTTGCGATTTCGATGGCGATGGCGAACAGGACTATTTCGATGACGATGATGATAATGATGGGATAATCGACCTATGGGATTCACATCCTTGGGATTCTACTGTTACAACGAACATAACTGATACTGCATCAATGTGGGATTTCCCTCTTCCTTGGGATGCGAAAGAGACGATTACAATTTTATTGGAATCCAGCGGAATCAATCCACAATTTTACAACATTGAAGTTGGAGACACAGTGGTATGGGTGAATGACGACACTAGATCTCACAATGTCACTGCTGATGACGGTTCTTTCGATAGTGGAGCAATAGCCCCAGGCGACTCATTTTCATTTACATTTAACGAGGAAGGCACTTTCTCGTTTTCAGAACCAGATGGGTCTGTATTATTTTCAGGTAGTATAACAGTAGGACCAGAGACCAGTCAATCACTGCCAGCCGCATTTGACCTCAATCCAGACATTTACACGTCCGACAAAATGAACTTCGCAACCAAAGAACAGAATATCTGGCACCCAAGAAATCCAACATTTACTCAAATGATTGATGGAGATCTTGACGGTGATGGTATTCCAAATTTCATAGATCCAGACAACGATAATGATGGCTCTCCGGATTCATCGGATACCGACGACGATAACGATGGATTGCTGGACATGTATGATGTTGATGATGACAACGATGGAATACCAGATTCTTGCCTTCAGTTAGATACTAACTTAGATGGTATTGGAGATTATCCAAATGATCATCCAATTCAAATCCCTGGCATAGACTGCGAACTCGATTACGATAGAGATGCTGATGATGATATATACAGAGCAATTGATTCAGATTACGATTTGGTCTGGGATTGGATGGACACAGATGTTGGAGGCGCTTGGCCTGCCGATAACTTACTAGGAGAGCCGGGAGTCAATGAAAACGATATCCCTTATGATTTGGATAATGACGGTATATTGAACGAAGATGATCCATACATGATGGCTACCATCGCTCAGGTTGAGGATTGGAATTGTGCTAGCTTAACGAATCCAAATCCACAAAATTCCGATATGAATTGTACCGTGACCAGAAAGTCGTACACAGGCAACAATGATTGGGACAACGACGGGATCAATAATTGGGAAGACGTGGATGATGATAATGACGGCGTTTTAGATTGGCTAGATATAGATCCAAATTGCGATTTGGATGATGATAACGATCTTCATCTTCTGAATGGTTCAAGATTCCGAGACGACGGGCCTAATGATATCGATACGGATATTGATGGAGACGGCCTACCAAATGACGAGGATTGGGATGACGATAACGACGGAATTCCAGATCTCTATGACCCCGATGACGGAAATTGTGGAATAGTCGACAACGACAACTCAGATCAGTTCTCCACCTCGAATGGCTACTCTCACGGAGATGGCGACATAATCGATGGTAGTGATGACAGTCAAATTTACACTTCAGCCGGGACATCTCAAACTCCAATCTTGTGGGCACAGTATTGGCATTTCAGCCCATTTACTGCCGAAGAACACGGATTTATTCTTCCCTACAATGGATACCAGGAAACAACAGATACCGAAGTACCACAAATGATCTCGAATGGAGAAGTTCCCGAGATGTACTACTACGTAATGATGCGATGGAGTCCATGGAATGGAAACAACTACTTCGATATAGATATGGATGGAGACTCACTGATTAATGGCATAGATGTGGATATGGATGCAGATGGAATGCCCGATTGGTGGGATCAAGATGAGGGCTCAGACGGAAGATTGGATGTAAACAATCCACAATTCGGTGGTTCAACAGACGATGGAGAGTGTGATATTTCTCTGGCTAATTTCCTAGTCTTTGGTGGTCCAGCCACAGAAATAGTCTGTGGTCTTCGTTTATCATGGCTGTATGCATGGCCTCTACTGAGTGCTCGTCAAACAGGTCAACTCATCTACACCCTACCTTACTCAACCCGGCCGGACCCTGAATATGATGATGGCCCATATGATGGGACAGATGCCCCTGACAACAGTCCAGCATCGAGTTGTGACGAGAATTGTTTTCACTTCGATTTCACAACTGATACACCCGACCCTACTGCGGCGGTAACCTACGAACAGATGAAGAATAATCGTGATTTATTCACGGCTTGGATCGGAATCAATTTCGGATTATTCCAATGGACTTCTGACCAAAACGCCAATATGTTCCCCGATGAAGTTGCAGATTTGCTCGATAACGACGTAGATCCTGATGATGACTGCGGCGCGCCTATCGCCGGAAATATGAATCCATCATGTATGGTCAATGATACCGCCGATTTAGATGATGATTTCGATGGTGTATACGACCATTGGGATATAGACGACGATAACGACGGTATCTGGGATTATTTAGAAGTTGACAGTAATGATGACCTAGATGACGATAGTGGAACAGAACCAGGGAATTTCTTCATCGGTTCAAATTGTGTTGACAAAGATGACGACGGAACCGATACAGACCCAGATGACGATGGTTGGTACCAATCTGTTTGGGACCAAGGAATACTTGGTCAAGGATTACTATTCCCAATCTACTACGACGTCGACAATGATAACGATGGAGTGCCAGACGGTGAAGATCCCGATGATGATAATAACGGCGTACTTGACGAAGATCAAGAGATTCTATGTTTCACTGGTGAAGAACAGAGCGTCTGGGACCACGATAACGATGGTATCCTAGATTGGGCCGATGACGATTGGGATGCCGATGGAATAGTCAACACTTTGGAATTAAATTCGGCCACTCCATTCATCTCCCCATGGGATCACGATAATGATGGTCTTAGAGACGATGTTGACCTCGATGACGACTCTGATGGAATGCTAGACAAGGACGAAATTATGCTATGGCCTTCACGATATGATCAACCCTCGACCAATCCTTGGGATCACGACGATTATGGAAATGGCACAGGAATGGCCAATCCAACTGATCCGTTTACCGGCCCCGATGCAATCGACGAGGACGACGACACTGACGAGCGACCGGACAGAGATTGGGACCAATTGGAAGAGGATCACTCCGGCACATCAGATTGGGATCACGATAACGATGGAATCCTAGATGAGGATGATAAGATTCCAACCCGAATCAATATGACATCCAGTAATGTGCTCTGGTTAGATGCAGTAAATCCGGCGATATTCAAAGGAACTGTGAATTGGTTAGACCCCGATACAGGGGTTTTCGAACCAGCTCCTGACCTACCGGTTCAGATAACCATTGAATGGGCCCGTAATGGAACACTTGCTCTAGAAACTGTAGACGTGTTGACAGACGCTGCGGGCGCCTTCGTGGTGGGTCAATTCCTATTGCCCGAAGATCTAATTGTTGGTCCAAATACAACTTACAATATCTATGCAGAAGTTACTGAGATGTTCTATCACGATGGTTCCCAAACAGAACCAATACCTGTAGAAGTCAGGGCAAATACCACGATAGATTATGTTTCATGGACATATTTCCGAAGCGATGAACAACCATTATTCGTGGATTACAAGGTCCACTATGAAGCAGATTGGGATCGTGGTATATTCGACAACAGAATTACTCACGCACCGATTTCTTTCCGTGTTCACGGCGGCCCGTTCGGAAACTACACACATCCAACTATTTTCGATGGATATGGCTATGGATACCGAGCTGATTCAGGAGGTTGGGCATCATTGACCTTCGTACAAACTGCGGGTGCTCAAGGCCAATGGAAACAAGTTCAATGGAACTCAACTATGGATAATGGCGAAGGAAAGCTACCCGGAGGATACGAAGAAATTATTTGGGACGATAACGCCAAGAATCACTATGTATTGGGGCGCTATGATTACACCAACACCAGTTTACCAATTGGTGACTATTCATTCATTGGTTACGCTAGACCAGACTTAGGTGATGAATGGCCATTCCCTTACCTTGAGGGAGCGGAAACCGAGGCATTCACCATTCGTTCGATGCACAGGATGTACATTGAAGCGGATATGTACGTCTCTTCGGTTAGGCCAGTATTCTTCTGGGATGCAACCCAATTTACAGGGTCTTCATTCGGAGCATGGAGAGCTCTATTCCATCAACCAAGCCTTGATGCTGCAGGATTGAATTATGCCGAAGTAAGCCTTGGAAAGCCATACGCTATGTCTTGGGATGGAACTCCCGAAGGTCTAATCGGTGAGAGTGCTAGACTACGACCATTCCTATCTTCTAATGGTACACATTGGAGGATTGCTATGCAAAATGGTGGCGACTTCAATGCCCCTCCTTGTGGCCCTGTTGAGCCAACAGACCCAGATAGTGCAGTTCGCTGTGAAATCGTTCCTGAGATGTTCACCGGCGAGGAGTTACGAGTAATTGGTAGTGTATGGAATCGAACCATGGTTCCTTGGCCACATGACCCAATGACTCTGCAAGTTGACTTAGATAGGAATGGAATCTTTGCTGGTTCACAAGAAACCGGATATGCGAGAGCACCACAAATGATCAACGGCGTTGCAACCTTCGATTACAATTGGACATGGTACTCTCAATATGCTGCTGGATTCTATGGCATTCGAGCCGACTTCACTAACTCCAATTTCTACTTCACTGGAAACCAGAGCAATGTGCTTGCCCCAACCGGAGCATACCTGAATGTCTCTGTTATTGGTACAAGCGAATTCAAGGAATTAATCCAGCCTCGCCTATACCGTGGTCAGAATCGTAGCATTGAGGTTCAATTGCTAGATAACTCTCTTCAACCACTAAAGAATTCTCAGATTAATTACGTCTGGGAGGCAGATGGTACCAACGGTATTGCAGAAACAGATAGTACCGGTTGGTTCACTGTTAACTTGACAATAGAGGAAGACCACGAGTTAGGAAACTTCACCTTGGATTACACATATCCAGGAGATCCACGTCACCAAGGAACATCAGGTTCCATGGATCTCTGGGTAGTATCTCGGACCTATATCACGCTTCAAGATACTACGCCGAATATTCGCTCCACGGGAGATATTTGGGAATTCACTGCACAGGTCACCGATGATAACCGCACTGCAGTCATCAAGGACTCAGGTCAGGCATTGGATGGATGTGGAGCAAATGGTGGCGAGGTTCTGGTGATTATGGAAGGTACGGACTTCGAAGACCGCACTCACCGCCAGATTGTCGACACCCAATGTCCGAATGCAGGTACTATCCATTACGAGATGGTTCTAGACCCGCAACTACTTCGTGATGACCCACAATCCTTCCTTCCCGATGGTTTTGGTCCAGTGAACGTGATTCTACGATTCGAGGAGAACTTACCTCACGAGGGTTGCGAACCTCTAGATGCTGAAGCACTGAGTACCTCAGGAGCATGGGATCCATGTGTACAAGTCGTGAACAGTGATCATTATCGCAGAGTTATGCAATTCCAGGTCGATGGATTTAGTTTGATTGGGCACACAACTCTCAATGTTGACGACCAGATTGTTTACACTTCTGAGATTGACCCAACCACCGGCCAACCTATCGAGAAGCCAATGGTGGTAACTGGCCAATTGGTCGACGAGTTAGGTACCAATCTATCGAATAGGGCGATCAGAGTCACCTACGAAATGGTAGGTGCAGAAACTGGAGTAGTGGGCTGTCTACCAGGCACAAGCGACGCCAACGGATTCTATGAGATAACCTGCCCACTTACTGACGTGCAGGCGGGCCAAGCTCGTGTTAAGGTCGAATTCAATTCTTACGAGAATAACGACCGCTATCGATACCACAACGCTAGCACAACACGATTGTTCCCGGTCTTCTCAAATTCGACCTTGGAGGTACAAGAGATTGGACCATTCCGAAATGACGTTGACTCGTACACGTTCCAGAATGGCTCAGTATTCCCTGTACTTTACCTAAAGGAATCCTTCCACTTGGATGCTAGATTGACGCAAACAAATGGTAATCCAATTGGAGGCAAGTGTCTGAATATTTACTTAGATCCTGAGGTAAACACCCGACCTATTGCTACATCGATAACTCAAGATGGAACCGGTGAAATTGAGTGGTTCAGCGGTGATCCGGATGATAATCCGAGTCGACGCGGAGTCGAACCTACTTCAGATAAGATGGAAGGCTTCAGAATTGTAAGAATCGCCTATGAGCCAAATAAGGAATTACCGGGTGGTTGTAGAGCCGAAACAACACCGGTGGTAAATGGCTCATTCATCGATATTGAAGTGCTTGTTAGAAGCCGTGTAGACATCTTGATGAAGAACCATTGGACTAACCCCGATGGCTACCAAGAGGGAGATTACATCAATGGTTCAGTAGCGATTCTACGAGACCGTTTGGATCTCTCTGTAGAATCTCAAACAGTGATATTCACCTATCAATATTGGAATGCAGAAGAGGGCGAATGGATTCCTCACAACGTAGTCTATGCAACTACAAACGAGTTGGGGGTTGCTGAGTTCAGCTTCCCTTACTCCGGTGTCAACATCCCGGGAGAATTGGACTGCGATCAAGGAGGATATTGTATATCCGATGGAGAATGGCAAGTGATAATTCACTTCAAGGGCTCTCATGAATTTGAAGAGGAGTTCCTCAACAATACTCCTTCAATTAAGTTAGGAGAGCCCGTAATCAAGGCTGAAGCCAGCTTCTTCACAGTGCAAGTACTGACGATTATGGGAATTGCATTAGCCTTCGCTGTCTTAGTTGGTGCGATTATGTATCGAAATTACGTAGAGCGCCGTAGAATCGAGATTCTACGAGGTATCCTAACCGACTCTCTGATGTCTCTAAAGGCATCCAATGAGTACATTGATACAATTTTCGAATGTTACAAGAAACTGGTCAGATTCTTCCGCAGCAGAGGCGCGATGAAGAAGGTCTACGAAACCACTAGGGAATTCGAGGATGCAGTAACAGGAATGTTAGCAGGAATCGCCCCACCAGAGGACTTAGACGTCTTCTTCTCTCTATTCGAAGAAGCGAGATATTCCGACCACGAAATTGGCGCTGATCAGCGAGATAGAGCAATCAATGCTCTGCAGTCAATTATCAACCATATTAGCGCCTCTCTTGGAGAGGGAATGCTGAACCGAACCGCTGTCAATGAATCTGGCCTTTATGGCTCGGTTGTGAAAGCAGGTTCATTCGTAGATTCCGAAGGCCAAGAAAGAATCGCAGGAATCGATGATGGTTCAGAGGAAGACAGCGGATTCCGAATATGATAACGTAGAGTTGAGGAAAAAGGGCGGTCACAACCTGCCCTATCCTCTTCTCGATGTACTGCGAGGCTATGCCCCGTAGGGGCAACCCGCAGCATTCATAACAGGCGGTCAGGTGGGCGCGCTACCCAAGCATACGTCGAGGGAGTCATATGAGTAAGAACATGAGAAAGACCAACCAGGCCCTAATCGCCCTAATCGGCGATCTCAAGGACCAGAGCAGGTCAACCGGTTCCGCACTATGGCGAGACGTCGCTCTGAGGCTCGAAAAGAGCCGAAGCAATTGGGCTGAACCGAACCTAAGCCGCCTGAGCCGATACGCTGCCGACGAGGATGTAGTCCTCATTCCTGGCAAGCTTCTCGGTAGCGGTGATGTGGCCGGTAAGCCGAGCGTCGCCGCCTACAGTGTTAGCACCGGTGCCCGCTCGAAGATTGAAGCCGCAGGCGGACGTGTACTCACGATCCGTGAATTGATGAACGAGAACCCAGATGGAAAGGGGGTGAGGATACTTGGCTGAAGCAAGTACTCTCGTCTTTGACGCATCTGACAAGGTTCTAGGACGCCTTGCTAGCCACGTGGCTAGCGAATTACTGACAGCTCGCAGAGCGGGTAATCAGAAGCGCGTAATTATTGTGAATGCCGAGAAGGCAATAGTAACCGGACCAAAGACAGCAGTCTTTGCGAAATACGATCACAAGTACAAATTGAACCACCCTAGGAAAGGGCCGTTCTTCCCACGCATGCCGGATCAGATTCTCAAGAGAACCGTCCGAGGAATGTTGCCGTATCAGAAGAACAGTACTGGTCGAAATGCTGTGCGCGATCTCAGGGTAATGATTGGTATGCCCGCAAATCTATCTGGAGATGATTTACCGGAAGGTCATGCTTGGGGCGATTCTAGCTCCTTTGACAGAGATTTACCTCAGAAGTTTGTTCGCTTAGGAGAAATTAGCGAACACTTAGGAATCGATAGCACCCGATGGGGAGGTGACCAGTGATGGCTAAGAAAAAGAAGAAGGAAACGGTCGAAACAAGTGGAAAGAGGAAGACCGCAATCGCTCGTGCAACAGTTCGCAAGGGCGCTGGCCGAGTTCGCGTAAACCATCAGCCAATCCATATCATGGAACCAGCCCTAGCTCGCCGCAAAGCGCTAGAGCCTGTTCAGATTGCTGAGGCCATGAATCGCCTGCAAGATGTTGACATCTCTGTCAACGTAGAAGGCGGTGGACAGATGGGCCAAGTAGATGCTATTCGAACCGCGATTGCTCGTGGGCTCGTTCACTACAACGGTGGAGCAGAGGGAATTGACGAGGAACTTCGTGATGAGTACCTACGATTCGACCGTAGCCTATTGGTTAACGATCCAAGACGCAAAGAGCCGAAGCATCAAATGGGGCGCGGTGCTCGCAAGAAGTGGCAGAAGTCGTACAGGTGATTACATGTTGATACCAGTAAGATGTTGGAGTTGTGGAAAGGTCGTTGCTCATGTATATGAGCAGTACAAACAAGCTGTGGAATCTGGTGAAGATGCATCCAAAGTTCTCGACGATCTCGGAATGGAGAAGTATTGCTGCAGAAGGATGTTTGTAGGCCACATAGAATTAATCGATGAAGTAGCGCCATTCAGCGTCGCTCGACAAGATTGATTTTCCAGCCGTCAAGGCTTTGGGAGAACCTTCTCACGAGAGAACCACACAAGGGGCCTGTAGGTTAGCTTGGCCTATACTTCGCGGCTGGGGGCCGCGCGACCCAGGTTCAAATCCTGGCTGGCCCACCATTTTACTAGCAGCGATAGCCATAATTTGTCGGATTTAGTGCCAAAAAAGAGCACCTTTTAGGGGACAACCTCACCTCACCGAACATGGTTCCGGAGGCCATGGATGATTGGGCGAACAACGCCCGCATCGAGGAGTTGGCAGGGCTGCTTGCTCATCATTCGAACCTCTATTACAACCAAGCCTCTCCCGAGATAACGGATGCGGAATACGACGCTTTATTTGATGAATTAAAGCAACTTTCACCAGACCATCCACAACTTTCCAAAGTCGGCTCGGACCCCGCTCCCGGCTCAGAAAAAGTCGACCATCTATTCCCAATGAGGAGTTTGGACAAAGCTACTGAGGAAGAAGAGGTTGCCCACTTTGTTGCAGAAACAACAGCCCACGGGCGTCGTTTCGTCTGTCAGCCAAAATTGGACGGCTCTGCACTATCACTAGAATATCGCCGAGGACGTTTGATTCGTGCGGCTACTCGTGGAAACGGAGAACGAGGAGAGGATGTTACCGCTAATGCTCGTAGGATACCAAATATTCCTGAATCCTTAGATTGGGAAGGGGATGCACATGTTCGAGGTGAAGTAGTAATGCCGCTCGATGTATTTCGGGCAAAGTACGCCTCGATTGCTCCCAATCCACGAAATCTTGCCGCTGGAAGTCTTCGTCAGAAAACCGCAGATGCTGGTAAAGGAGATGCAGCGGATCTGGCCTTCCACGCCTATGGTGTAATGTTCCCGAGTACCGAACACCGACATCCAGATAGTCCGCCACCTCCAACTTTCACAAATGACTCAGAGGCAATCGACTGGCTTGAATCAAATCGCATTGCTGCGGCTGGAAATGAAGTAGTCAAAGGAGAAGATGACGATACAGTAACTCAGGCAATTCTAGAGGTAACTAAGCGATGGACACAGAATCGTGATAGTGCAGATTGGGAGATAGACGGAGTGGTAATCAAATTGGATGATTTAGCGAAGAGAGAACTCCTCGGCCAGACAGCTCATCACCCACGTTGGGCAATGGCATGGAAATTCCCTCCAGAAGAAGCCTCCACAGTAGTCATGGGAGTTGATTGGCAGACTGGAAGGACCGGAACGGTAACTCCCGTTGCAAGGGTAGCACCAGTAACGGTATCTGGAGTGACAGTTGAGAATACCACTCTGCACAATGCTGGAGAAATCGAAAGGTTAGGGCTCCGTGTAGGAGATAGAGTCAGAATAGTTCGCCGAGGCGACGTGATTCCGAAGATTATCGAAGTATTGGGTGAAGCCAAGTCTTCGGACTTACAGAATCGAGTTCATGCAGACGGAACTCCATTCACCGACTCTCTACCAAAGGTTGAGGCCATTGAAATCCCAGAGAAGTGCCCTAGATGTGAAACTAAATTAGAACAAGATGGAGCTTTCATTCGTTGCTTCAATCTAAATTGTCCATCTCGCTTAGAAAGAGCAATTCTGTATTGGTGCCGAGCCCTTGAGATGGACGGCATTGGCGAGAAGTTAGCCGAACAGCTGTGTGAGGAAGGTTTGGTAAGCACTCTTCCGGATCTTTACTCATTGACCCACTCTGATATTATCAATTTAGAACGAATGGGCGAGAAATCTGCAAACAACATAATCTCCCAATTGGATGCAACAAGGGTTCTGGGCCTATCGACCTTCCTTTCGGCTCTAGGCCTTCCCGGCATTGGACCAGAGCTGGCGACTGGATTTGCAGAAGAATTAGGTGACACCGAGACCATGTTCAATCTGCTAAACGACCATGAATCAGCAATCCCAAGATTGGTCAAATTGGAAGGTGTTGGTGAAACCGTTGCCCGCTCCTTCCTTGAAGGTCTGTCTGAGCGTAGAGCGATGGTGGAAGGATTAGCTGAGGCGATAGAAATAACCGCCGAAGAAGCAAAACAAGAATCAGAGGGTCCACTAACAGGTCAGACATTTTGTATCACAGGAAGCTTGAGTAGACCAAGAAAGGAAATTGCCTTGATGATTAAAGCCGCAGGTGGTAAAGTGGTTTCATCCGTTTCAGGAAAGTTAGATTTCCTAGTTGCCGGAGAGTCCTCAGGATCTAAGTTAGACAAGGCGAACAGGCTTTCAGTGACTGTTTTGAGTGAGTCGGAACTCGAGTCCAAAATCTCCGGAGAGGGGGATGATTCTGATGAAGAAAACGCAGGAGAAATTTTTGCGGATGCGGGCCCACAGCAGATGTCCCTAGGGGATTATTAAGACCCTCAACCGTACATCCCTGAACTTTCGACTCCTGGTTTATCCATCTGTAATTGGTTCAGTTGAGTTGCCATCATTTCCTTGATTTGTTCTTCTATTCTTTGAGCTTCTTCTAGTAGAGGTTCAGTATCTAATTTGATTGCAGGAAGTAGGCCATCAAGCCTTTCGATAATTCTAGCGGCGGCTCTAGCATCAGGTATTGCTCCATTAGCCAAATCACCACCCGACTCTGCCAATATGGCCATAGCGTCGATTCTTCTCCTTCGACATTCACCCAGCATTACTCCGCTCATACCTCCAACTACACCATGTTTGAGTTTAGCAACACCTAGTTGCTCAAGTGTCTCTTGAGCAGAATCCGTAGAGCCAATTCCCAACATAGATTCGTCCGAGTTATCGTCATCAAAGATAGAATGTGCTTGATCAGGACCATGTGAAAATGAGTCGATCATCATCACTTGGGACGCGCCACTAGATTCGACCCAATCTAGTATCGAATCAGCAAGTGATAGTGTCAAGTCAGGGCTAACTTGAATCTCAGAGGCGATTAATACCACTTTGTCACATCTATCCATATGGCAGATTGGCTCCCCCGCATAGAATCGCAGTGGGGGAAGTGGTTTTCCTTCCTGAACAAGACAAACCGGAGGAAGCCCCGCTCCTCTCGCTCCCCCAACAAATGTGAGTCCTAGGCGATCTACGAGGTAGTGTGCGACAATACTGCTAACGAATCCAGCAGAAGGGAAACAGGTTACCACCAAGGCGTCCTCAGCATTCAATTCATCATCTACCGCGACCACAGGTGCTCCGCTCATTGAACCCTAACCTACCGAGATACTGTTAATCATTGGCCTCTCTCGTTATAGCATGTCGGAGGCAGAGGAGGTGCAATCCCAAAGCGATGAGAGCGATTCTAGCCTTCAACCAGAGGAGGATTTCATCGCTCACCAATTGTCTCCTTCATCATGGAATAGGTACGAAGAATGCCCAAGAAAATATTGGCTTTCCCGACAAGGCCTTCCGAGAAAGGCAAGCATGCCTGCTGCACTAGGTAATGCAGTCCACAATTCTGTGGAAGACCTTTGCAATCTTGATTTAGCCGACCGCGAAGACGATGAAGCCGGCTGGCTTCCTGCTACTGCAAAAGCAGTATTAGATCGACACTGGCAAATCGAGAAAGATAACTTCCTAGAAACTCCTCGTCATCCTCGTTGGAAAGGAGAACAAATTACCAAGGCTCACGACGGGCTAATAGGTGCCTTGAACATCCTATTTAGCAAATCC
Source organism: Euryarchaeota archaeon UBA19 (assembly GCA_002502175.1). Classification (GTDB taxonomy): domain Archaea; phylum Thermoplasmatota; class Poseidoniia; order Poseidoniales; family Thalassarchaeaceae; genus MGIIb-O1. The sequence continues at coordinate 27,697 of DAPQ01000059.1, forward strand.
AATGTCGAAGTTCAGAACTTATCTGAAGTAACTGTAGCAACCTGGAAAGAGGTTCAGTCTATCGTTTTGGCAAATGAAGGAACTTTAGTTTCAGAATGTGGCCGACTCATGGGACGTCTCGACTTATTGGTAGCGGACATTGGTGAAGATGGAGAATCACAGGGTTGGATTGTAGCCGATTTGAAAACCGGAAAGCCACCATCGCCCACACTAAATGAGAAGGTAAGTAGACAATTAAGATTCTACCGTGATTTGTTGAAACAAAATAATCCAGAGCATCCAACCGTAATCGCAGAAGGTTGGTACTCTTCAAACCAAACAGTTCACCGAGCGGATGGTCCCGATGTATTGGATTCTGCCTTAGAGGCATGGGAAGGAATGCGCCCTTCAACGACACCTCTTCCTGCTACGCCTGGCGATCAACAATGTGGTTGGTGTGAGTGGAAAGCATGGTGTCCGATTTGGTGGGCCGCTCGTCGAGATGGCACACTTTCACCCGGTCATATGTTCCGTGACGAAGTTGTTCAAGTCATTCGATTTGACCATGAGGCCGGAGCGGCGCTATTCCAACGCATGCCGCCAGTTGGCGATGAAGGTGAATTAGCTCCTTCAGACCATAAATTCGGTGCGGTTCTGAGGGACCAAGCACTAGTACATCTGTCTGAACTGCTTGACTCTGGGCACGAAGGGGCGATTTTCCTAGGTAGTGCTAGAATGGATGGCAGGATTGCACATCTCGGCGATTGGTGCGAGATATTACCATGGAATCCGATGAATGAAGGGCATGCCCACGATCACTCTCGATGGTTACGTAGTAATTCTGATACAATTTTTGAAGAAATTGGCGAGGACGGGGAAGACAACCAGTCCAAATAGCGCTCATCGATCTTCTGCAATTCTTGCAGCGTCCGGCCCTTGTGTTTTCCGAAGGCGATAACGATTCCTTGATCTGAATGGCGTAATCTTCCATTCGTACCATCGACCGGCTCCAAATCAACCAAACTAGGGCCTAAACGGTCGCTAATATCTCGCCTTCCGGATAACATATCTTGTAATTCATCCAACCCTCCTCGGAATTGGTTAGGATGATTTTGCATCATCGACCAAAGTAACAGCAGGGTTGCTCCTGCATCGGCGTCAGCACTATGCGCTCTACCAATTGTGATATCGTAACGCGCGCAAAGAGGACCCAATGCGTGCCGACCAGGAATCTTCAGTTTTCTTGCCAAGGTTAGTGTATCGATTATTGCCCTTGGAACTGGGGTTTCGAACCCAGCCCTCATGCATTCCAACTCAAGGAATCTCCAATCAAATTTAGAAACATTGTGTCCAACGATTACCGCGTCAGAAATCAATTCGATTAATCCAGGAAGATGTTCAGAAAACTCACTTTCTCCTCTAACATCATCATCGGTAATTCCGTGCACACGAGATGATTCAGGAGGTATGGAGCGACGAGGATTTACCAGAGAGGTTTTGTTGATATGAGAGCCATCAACGTCACTACCAATCAATGCATATTGCACAATCCGGTCGCTTCGAGGGTTCAATCCTGTGGTCTCTAGGTCGAAACCGAGAACCCTGTATCCGGTTAGCATACCCCCGACCATGACTTCACGGATGAAAGACCCTCCTTGAACTTCATTGGTAACCGGAATTATTCCGTCATACCTATTTGTCTCTCTCTACGCCATTTGTGTAATGGGGTTACAAGCCGGACGAGCCGTATCACTATCGGTCCTCCTCTTGTTTACCGCTTTAGCAGGATGCACCGGCTTGGCATCAACAACTCCGATTGCGGAAATAAGCGCAGATCAAACATCGATTAATCTCGGTGAATCAGTGAATTTTGATGCTAGATCTTCCAGCACACCATCGCCTACAATTATCGATGAGTATGTTTGGGACTTTGGTGATGGAGAACAGAAGACCACTTCCACCGGTATCGCTTTCCACACTTTCACTCAAGCCGGAAACCACGACGTAGAAGTTGTTGTATTCAACGACCGTGGAGAAAGCGATAGAGCATCGATAACCATATTCGTAAATTCGCCACCAACCATCGTAATCGAGAAACCCGGCTATGTCCGCACAAATCAGACAGCAACTATTGATGCCTCTGCATCCTATGATTCCGAAGGCGGGGGTGTCGAATTCATTTGGGATCTAGACCTTGGATTCGATAGAAATGGAGATGGAGACCCAACCAATGATGCAGATTCCACCTCATCTTCGATTCAAGTCATTTACACAAATTCTGGAAATCAAACCGGTTCGCTAACTGTCGTTGACGATAACGGAGCCACAAGTACAGAGATTTGGAGCTTGATGGTAGTAAGTCGAATGTTCAATGTGGTTTGGGAAGAACAACATGTAACTTACGAATGGTCAGGATATACCGAACAGGGTGAAAGTACAACACACCAACATATTCCCGGACAAATAGGTTCTCGAACTAATGGCGCTAGAATCATGCAGGT
>DAPQ01000025.1 GCA_002502175.1 Euryarchaeota archaeon UBA19
TGAGATGTCTTGAGCCGCCAACTCTTGGAATGGTTGCATATCCATTTCCATCTCTGCCAAAACCTGTTCAACAACGATGAACTGTTCGGGGTTTGCGATACCCCACCGAAGTGTCATTCGAGGGTATTCTGGAATGCTACCATCTCGACAAAAATGTACCATTTCGGGGTCTATTTCGCAATTTGGAGCGATATTTAGCGCCGTTAATGATGGTGGAATATGTGGGATATAGCCACCTTCTGGAACACCATAGACATAGACGAATCCATACATGAATCGCAAGCAATCTCTGTCATTCTCATCGGGTAATCCTGTTGGTAGTGTATCGCATTCAAGAGAGTCCGATTCCCAACCCGCTTCAACAAATGGCGTTACGTTCGCGAACATACTAGCCTTAGCGGCCCAAACTAACTCATCGACTGCATGCAGTTCAGGAGTGCCGAGCGGCGTCTTGGTGTATTTCCCAGGATCGTTGGGGCTTGGGTCGGCCATGTTGTCTCTGGTTGCCTGAATCGCTGCGAAGACTCTAGGATCTAGCATATCGCCTTCGATAATTACTACCGCTGGCTCCCCTTCGTCACTGAATCTAGTATTGACTAGCTCGACAGCCTGTGCGAAATCTGATTCTTCATCGAGGAAATCTTCTACCTTGAAATCTCCTTCAAGACTGAGCATCATAGGCACAGCAACGGCCGTAATTGCCAAAATCAAGACGAGTAGAACGGCCGAATTCTTTGAGGAATTATCTGCAATTTTCACTAGATTTTCTTCACTTATCATGTGAACTATGCCTTCCTCTTCTTCTGGTAACTTTCCTTTTCCTCGAAGGTGTTTATCCCAATCCATTCGAATTAACGGCGCCCAGATACCAGTCAGAATGAATGCTGCAGCGACCCCTAATGCCGCCTCAACTCCGAATGACCTTAGTGCTGCAATGTCAGAAGTCAAGTTTGCAGCAAACGCAGACATAGTTGTGAAAGAAGTCAACATGATTGCTCTTCCAACTCTGGATAATGACGAGTGAGCTGATTCTTCTGGCGTACGTCCTCGGCGCCTCTCCTCCTTGTAGCGATGCAGCGCGTGTAGGCTGTCATCAATGCCAAGAGCAATGACGAGTATTGGAAGTAAGTTGGAAAATTGGCTCTTGCTGATTATCTTGAATCCATATCTTTCACCGAGGACCATCATCCAGCCAATTGAACCCTGCATCCAGAGTAGTGCGAAAATCAAGGTAGCTCCTACGATAACAACATCAGATGCCCTACGTAGACTGAACCAGAGTAGCACTGCAATTGCCAATGCCATAGCGATTAGTAGTAGACTGGATTCGATTAACTCACGATTCAATTCAACATTTACACCCTCATTTATTGAGAAGGTCACAGCGAGTTGATCTGTAGTTCGCATCTGCTTTTCTAAATCGATGATTGCCCATTCAAAGCTACACACCTCTAGTCCTTCTTGACGCAACTCCCTGCAATCATCAACGGTAAATTCAGGAGGCGTTGTGACCAAGTCAAGTCCTTCGAATCGATATCCATCTGGCTCATTTTTTGCATCAGCCCAAAAATATGTAATTCCATTTTCTTCCAAATCGGTTCGACTTAATTGAATCAAAATCCAAGTCGTGGATGCTGACCATCGACCAGGGCCCCAAGTTACGTCTTCATCGAAGGTGCCGTCTTCACGAATTGTCCCTCCAATTGGACCCATCAATGTGCTATTCTCATCGTGGGTAAATCCTCTATCGGAGGAGAACCATCGAAGCATTGCCCCATCTGAGTACATAATCATCCGATGAGCTGCCAAATCAATGTGGGCTTGAGTGACGTTGGGGTCATCATAGGTTAGGCATTCCAATACCCCACAATCTTCCCAATTTGTCTTGGCAGGTTGAGGTATTCCGAATACATTGATTGTTGGTTGAGTTAGTAACGACTCTCCAGCCATGAAGGCTCGCAGTAAATCGGGTAGAGACATTGGTCCCATGAATCCAGTACCGGTTAATTCAGTTACCAATGGTCGAGTAAAATTGGATAGATAATGCGTACTTGCAATCGCAGTCTTATTCTCTATTTCCCTTAGAATTGTTAGATTGAGAATCCCACCCAATGGAATATCCTCGCCGACCAAACCTGCGCTTCTTCCTTGGTAATCTACCCTTTCAGATGGATGGGGTAAGTTGGCGTAATCTATCTCTCCATCTGAGGTGAAATGTGGTGCAGATTCGGATGATGAAATCGCATCCTGACCCCTCACCGACACTGCAAAACCATGAGTTTTTTCGGCCGCTTCAAATTCATCCGCTACAACTTGATTAGCGGTTAATTCAGGTGATTCCATATCGTATGAGTTCACATCGATTGGAGTTAGGCTAGCAATCAGTCCTGGAACCATTAGTAGGCTGATTACTAGGACCGCTGCGTGTAATTTGAAACTGCGAGGAAGTAAGAAGTCGGCTACTTTGCCAAAATCTCTGACTTCTCGCATAACCCTTGCTCGAAAAACGCGTTTTTTAATTGATGTTTAATCAAAGGCCCGATTCTTTCAATCGGTCGAGTGCTTCTTTCTGCTCCTTGCTGACTTTTTCTGGCTCGGCCAGAATGAATTCAATATCTAGAGGACCACCGTCATGGCCGTGGTCAACAAGACGGCGACGATCACCAATCCTTGTGCCTTCAACGACTTCGATTTGTACTCGCTTACCGGCTGGAGTGCGTATCCTAACTGCACCACCTAACATCAAAGTCGAGTACGGAACTGGAACCTCCTGAATCAATCTACCACCTTCCCAACGACGTCCTTCTTCCGCATCTAGACGGATTGTGATTAGCAAGTCTCCAGCCTCTCCTTGGGGGTGTTCATGACCCATTTTTTTGAGACGTAATTGTTGACC
>DAPQ01000071.1:0-4998 GCA_002502175.1 Euryarchaeota archaeon UBA19
CCTCATCGTTTTCCAGTTCTCCTTGCGTGTCTTCAGCCAAACATCCTGCTGAAGCAGACAGTAGAATCAAGGTTAGAAATAATCCAGCAATTTTTCTCATATCATTCCTCCAATTAAGCCTTGATTGATTCCTGAGGTTTTATCGTTCCCAATCCGCCATTGACTCCGATGATCTGCCCAGTCATCCATTCAGGTGCACCGTCGACGAGCCAAGATGCAACATCTGCAATCTCCTTTGCTTCTCCAATCCGTCCAACGGGGTGCATAGAATCACTGATTTTACGACTTGCCTCGCTTTTCAGTAGATTTTCGGACATTGGCGTATCAGTCATTGCAGGGGCAATTGCGTTTACTCTAATGCCTCGCTTTGCGTAGTCTGCAGCAGAGGCCCGAGTCAATCCTTCAACAGCTCCTTTTGCAGCAGCAATAGCGGCGTGATTAGTCATCCCATGTGAGGCTGCAACGGAAGAAAATAGAACGATTCTCCCTCCTTCTCCGCGCATCATTGGAACCGCCGCCGATCTAATTGCATTGAATGCAGTAGTGAGGTTTTGTTCAATCGTATCCCGCACTTGTTCAGCCGAAGTAGCGTGCAATGGTCTGAGGAGGATGGATCCTACGGCAACCACAACTGCGTCTAGACGCCCATGTGTTTCTATGATATCCGTCACAGCCTGCTTCATCGCAACCTCGTCTCTAGCATCAACAGGCAAGATTTCGATATTATCAATCTGGGAACTAAGGGCTTGAAGAGTCTCCTCAGTTCTTCCACTTCCAACAACTTTCCAGCCTTGTTTGGAAAGGTTCTGGCAAACAATACTACCTACCCCTCCAGCAGCACCCAGCACCCATGCGACCGACAAACAAAATCCTCCTAGAATTATCTCGTAGGCTTAGGCTTCTTGAGGTCAGGGAACCAAGTATCTACTCCATTCCAGTCGACTGGTACACCTAAGTCAGCAATCACCAATTTACTACTAATCCTCGCACTTTCAAAGATGGTCGGAAGGCCACTTCCTGGGTGGGTTCCTCCTCCAACTAAATACAGTCCATTCAATTCCTCAAAGCGATTTTGAGGGCGCCTCCAGAGCATCTGATCTAGGCCGTGTGCGAGGTTGAAAACAGCGCCTCTGTAGATGCTTGAAGCGCCCCAATCGTCAGGGGTGACGATGGTCTTACTTACCAAATGTTCACGAAGATTTGTGAATCCTAGGTGAGCCATTTGGTCTAGGATTAACTCCGCATATTCTTCCTTGACATCGTCCCAAACAATACTTGGGTCAGTGTTGGGAACTGGAACAAGAACATACAATGTGGATTGGCCGTCAGGAGCCATACTTGGATCGGTTATGCAGGCGTTTTGCACGTATATCGAGGGGTCATTCCAAGGAATCTTGTGATTGTCTATATCCTTCAAGCTATTTTCATAATCAGCGGAGGCATAGATTTGATGATGCGGCTCATCGTATAATTTGTCGACGCCTAGATACAACATGAATGTCGAACAGGAATAGGATTTCTTCTGCAACTTTTGGTCTGACCATTTCTTCCTTTTTTGATTTGGAATCATTGTAGTCATGGCGTGTGCAAAATCAGCATTCATGATGACTTTGTCAGCCATATAATCCACATCATTGGTTCTAACACCCTTGACGGTTTTCCCTTCAATGATGACTTCATCAACCTCAGTCTCTAATTCGAATTGAACTCCCATTTCTTTAGCGATTTCGCCCATTCTGGTTGTTATTGAACCAAGGCCTCCTTTGGCGTGGAATATTCCATGCTCGTATTCTAAAAACGCTAAAATTGTGAATAAAGAAGGCGCATGGAATGGACTCATGCCTAGATATTTTGTTTGGAAAGACATCGCTAAGCGAACCCTTTCGTCTTCGAATAATCGCTCAAGATCAGAAGCAACACTAGCCCATGGTCTTAGGACGGTTGCGGCCGACATCGAGCGCTTGGTAAGTAAATCAGAAGGCCCTTTCCAAGGAGATTGAAGACAACCTCTAGAACGGTCCAATTTTTTCCTGTTCTCAGTGATATATCGCTTGAAACCCTCAGCGTCTTTGTCACCAGATAATGCCCTGACTCGCTCTGTCATCGCCTCTAAATCACAGGTGGCGTCAATTTGGCCACCCTTACCAAAGACTAGCCGATATGAGGGATCTAGAGGAATCAATCCCAATTCTTCGTGTGCATCTCTACCAATGGCTTGGAAAATCTCCTCGATGACCTCAGGAAAATGAAAGAACGTAGGGCCATTATCGAACTTGAAGCCATCATGTTCTACAATTCTTGTTCTTCCTCCGATGTATGAGGCCTTTTCGACCACTCTGACCTTCAATCCACTGTGTGCTAGTAATAGTGCTGCAGCTAAACCACCTGGCCCAGCTCCAACAATCAGAACATCTTGGTCTGAGTTTACCGATGGCACAGAAGAAATGGCTTCGGATTGCATAATCACTCCTCATGAGTTATACTAATTACACCAAGAGTAGACATCAGCACATTGGCTTTCTGCATAACGGTCAAACCAAGGCGTTGCGAGACTACGTCGCCACACAATTTCTCTGCCTGTTTGACCAATTGTGAATACACAGAGACCATGATTGCCGGACTCTTTCTTGACTCTGAATGAATCATTGGTAGCAACTTAACAGCCTCTTGTCTGTGAGCCTTGCAGCGAAGGATGTAATCCTGCATGAATTCCTGCCAGTTAGGGTTTGAAGCGAGATTAGGGCTTGACAGTTCAGTGGCACTGATTCCGTAGGACTGTAATTCTGCAACCGGTAGGTAGATTCGACCAGATGCAAGATCTGATTGAATATCTCGTAGAATGTTAACCATCTGTAGGAATACTCCCATTTCATCGGCATAATGCTCCGCTTCTTGCCCTTCGTAACCGTATAGATGGAGTAGACAAAGGCCTACAGAGGAAGCAACATTGTAGCAATACCTACGCAAGTCTTCGTAGGTTTGGTAATTTGTAGGATATAGATCATCTTCCATACCATCGATTAGGGAATGTAGATGTTGAGATGGTATGTCAAATCTCTCTATGGTGTGCCATAGGGCTAGGAAAAATTTCTGTTTAGGAAAAGAATCGTTCTCGATTGGCTGGATGTTATCTCGAAGATAAATCAGAGCACAGAGTCTTGCAATGTGAGCATCATGGTCTAGAGTTCCTCGTGATTGATGCTTTTCGTCTAGCACCTTGGACCTCTGAAGAGCCCTTAATCGCAGAGAGCCCATTTGCTGGGGAGAGAATCTTGAGAAGTCAGGCATCCAATCTCCGTCTGCAACATCGTCAGCCCTCCGGCAAAAGGCATACAGAGCCTTGATACCATCTCTCTTCTCTTTTGGAAGGGTTCGGAATGCCCTTAGGAAGGACGAGGAAGACTCGTTCGCAATTCTCTCACATTCTAGGTAAGACTGGTCTAATGCCGCACTATCATTCCTCACGACATCACCCATCATACTTTCACATCCTCGATAGTTCGTATATAATGAAGTGTTTTCTCAATTGTCCTTTAATTCTGGAAACTAATTATTTTGTGTAGGGCGAAATAGGCTCTGGAATCGGTAAGCAAGCGCGAAATTCCTCAAGATAAGGGCTCATTGAGCGAATTAATTTCACATCCGGATGTGTTCGAATGACTAACCCGTCTAGATACATCAGTGCGCGGATAATTGGAAACGCCTCTTCACCGAACACCGCACCTGCATCTTCAACCGCGCAACGAACGGTTTTCATCATAATTTGAGTTAGGCTTTGTTCTCCAACCGAACGCATTTCAAAGTCATGGTATATTTCATACATTTTCGCCATGTACTTGTCCTTTCGTCGATCATCTAGAGTTTCTTCTGAGAGACCCAACAATGCTTCGAAGGCATCGTTTAGTTGACTGTTTGAAAGATGTTCAAAGAAGCGGAATAGAGAACTGCTGACATGTGTAGGGGCGTGACAAATCGCTCCATTATCAATGAAGACAAACATTCCATCTTCGTCAATAATACAATTTCCTGGGTGTAAATCTCCATGGAATGTACCGATACCGAATAGATATGCGCCATGAATACGGAATAAATCTAGCAAAGTAGACCATGAAAGTGTACCTGCATCAATTCCATCCTCTAACGAATCTCCTCTAATGAATTCAGAGACCAGCACTTGTTCATTGGATAATTCGCGATAATATTTCGGAAATCTAAGTCGGTGCATTTGGAACGTATCATCGATATCCAATTGAATATTCTTCAGTTCGTCTGCTCCTGCAATCTCATTGCGCAAGTCCAACTCTCTAGTTGTGTAGTCCGCAACGTGGTTCAGCAGAGCTACAGGGTTACCGACTTTGCGTAGTTTTGGCATGAACAAGAGGAAGATACGTAGCCACCTTCGCATTCGCTTTACATCTCGACGGAATGACTTCTCGTTCTGAGCCTTGATGACTTTGATTACTACATCCTCTCCAGTCTTCAAGCGCGCTCTGTGCACTTGTCCAACCGAGGCGGCAGCGATAGGAATCTCGTCGATTTCTTCGAAGGCATCAAAGAAACCCTCAGGTGCTCTTTTCTCGAGATTCTCAAACACCTTTTCTGATGGAATACTAGATGCGTGCTGATACAATTGTTGCAATTGTCTACACTTTTCAACCGAAAGCAAATCGCTTCGCAGTGCAAAGATTTGAGCCAACTTAACTGCGAGCAAACCTTGGGACTGAATCCAATCCAAATCGGCGGGTCCAGCCTTCAGAATCTGTCGCATGAACCTAGCGAATGTCCAGACGCGCATACCATGCTCGTTCGCCTTTCCCAATATCAAGTGATGTTTCAGAATACATACTCTACCCCAGCGTAAAAATCCTAAATTTGAGTTGATTATTTCTCCTTAGTCATTCTGAAATAGGCAAATTAGTCCGTGGCATCGCAAGCAGAGGTACCCGAGCGGTCAAAGGGGCTGGGATGAGGTCCCAGTGCGTAGTGCTTCGCAGGTTC
>DAPQ01000071.1:5317-6238 GCA_002502175.1 Euryarchaeota archaeon UBA19
AGTGCTTCGCAGGTTCAAATCCTGCCCTCTGCACCATTATTTCATCTCAATTTTTGAGAAGACAATACCAGCAATTTCACCCGCTTCCAGCGGTTCGATTTCATGCTCCACGATAAGGTGACTAATCAGCCGATGTTGTTCTATGCGTCCGTGACACTCTGGACACTCCACGATTCGCGGCGCCCTGTAACCAACAAATTCTGCTCTCCCTACCGGTGTCATCAACCTAGTTGCAGTCCGTACTAGAACCATCCCAAACGCGAGTGAGAAAATTATCAATCCGCAGGTGAATCCTGAGAAAATAGGGGGCGGAGGACGATTTTGTAGCAACTGTATGTCATTCGCCACAAAGTTCTGAGAGGAATTTCTCATCTCAGAGATATCGATAATGTGGCTAAAGTTTTCATTTCTTACATTCAATATCAATTCAGCACCGTCATGATATTCCTCTATGTCCAATTCTAGTGTAAATCTACCATACACGTCAGTAGTAGACTCTGTGCCTCTGAATGGATGACAGTCATATTCCTGACTTTGACAAACTATCTCCACATCGTTGTAGTTCACTGTAGTCCCGTCGGAGTATGTGACAATCCCACTGATTCGATAGGGCTCTGCCTCCACGAGAGATGGGGCCGCAAAGAACACCATCAGAGCAGTGAGCCAATGCGAACGCATGAAACTGGGGTCGCAGAACTTGTTTTCAATTGATGTTTGAATGTCGGTACATTTCTAGAGATTCAGCTCCTCTTATACATCGCTTACACAAACAAGTATGAATTTTGTATGGGATGGAAACTACGGACCACTTTCTCAGAGTATGATTACCTGACTTCCGATTTCGACCAGACCTTCCTCTATAACTGAAGCGGACCACCGAGACCAACCCATTTCTAGCTCGTGATCGATTCGAGAAAACGC
>DAPQ01000014.1 GCA_002502175.1 Euryarchaeota archaeon UBA19
GATTTGCTCATGGTTATTCCACCAACGTGTGGATTGAAAACGCAATCGTCATGGATGATATTTGCTAGTGCTTCGGTATCTCCATCTTCCCAGGCCTTGTTGTATGCTTCGATAATCGACATATGGTGTCCGAGAGATAATTCGTGTATAATCCAATAGGATTAACCAATCTCCTAAAAATTCCCAATTCTGAAATCCATTCACTCTAGGTTCATAGTGCTGTAAAGTCTCATTACAATGATTCCCGCAATAATTAATCCCATTCCAATCATTGCACCAGCGTCAAGACGTTGGTCGTGAAAAATAACCGCAATAATTGCAATTCCCACAATTCCCACACCGGACCAAATTGCGTACGCAACCCCCACGGGTATCTCATCTAGTGTTAAAGAAAGAAAATAAAATGCTGCACAGTAACCAATCATAACAACTACTGAAGGAATAAAATTGGTAAATCCTTCAGTCGATTTTAGAGACGATGTTGCAATAACTTCGGAAAATATTGCTAAAACCAAGTAGGGCCACTTACTCATAGACCTTTGAAAAAATCTAATCCTATAATTGTTCAAAAATTACCAATGCTTATTCTAATATCATAAATCGAAGGATTCGATTAAATCTGAATCACAAGATGGTGGCGCAGTTACAGGATTACAGGCAATAGGGCCATTCGGAACTTGCACCCAATATTCGATTCCATCGACTTTCGCAGGGTAATCTGTTGAAATTGAATGGGCGCCGACTGCAAAGGCGGCATCTCGGCGAGCAGTGTCGTTGTTGTCGGCCTCGCCGTCTTCGGCATTGTCAGCTCTACTCCTAACGATGTAACCCTCTTGGACTAGTCGAGTTATCTCTGAGCCCATTCCGATAGGGTCCGTCTCAGAGTAAAATGCGGCAGTGTCACTTGCCTCATCATTCATCGTAAACATTAGCGAACCATTCAATCCAGGGTGTGCGTCGACATATGCCTCTCTAACTTCATCCTCTGCAAGTAGGATGAACATGGCTTTGCCGCGAGAGTCATCGAGTAACGGCCAGCCATTTGTTGTTACTGCCTCTCTAAGGCTTGCAGCATCCCCCTTGACATCATCAGGTGTGATAGTCTTGTCACGAGGCCACCATTGACCGATTTCAGTTTCTATTTTTTCAAGCATATCTTGTAATTCAAGCACAACTGTCTCGTCGGTACTTGAGCGAACCCATTCCTTTGGTTCAACCCAAATCATCAGAGGGACATGATTCGAATTCTCGTTTGACCAGGTGAGGAGTGTATTCAGACAATCTTCGAAGGTTGCACAATTACTTCTGAAATCGTATTGATTGTGATAGACGTATAATTGCCCGCGAGGATCCCACCAAACATCCAATTCAAACTGTCTAACCCCAAAATCTTCGGCTTGAACATCTAACGCCTCATGTGTGTAATCATAGGCTCTAATCGTTGGACCAAATGGCTCAACATGATATGAGTTATGAGTTCCTAAAACTTGGATATGATTGATTCTAAGCGGTTCCGGTTCATCGAATACACCATCGCCTGAGCCAAGAAAATCCATGCAACCCGCAAGCGGAGTCGATAGCATTAGGCAACAGAGTGCCAAGGCGGCAGTCCTCATTTTCAGCCCTCGAGTAGGGCTTCGGTGGATGAACGATTCGCTAATTCAGCAGCAGCCACAGCTATCGTCACAGCGAACATCAACAACTTCTACACTGAACTTGAGAGTCTTTCCGGCCATTTGATGGTTGAAATCTACGGTGACCGAATCATCTGCAATTTCTGTAACTGTAAAAGGCAAGGGGCCTTGAGGTGTTTGAGCAGCCATCATCACTCCTATCTCTAGAGGCATTTCGGCAGGGAATTGATCGCGAGGCACCTGCTGAATTGCATCCTCGGAGCGTTCTCCGTAAGCCCGGTCTGGGGTTAGTGTGAATTCTCTCTTTTCACCAACTGCTGCCCCCATCATTTCTTGTTCGAATCCAGGTATCATTTGCTGCTTTCCAACTTGGTATGCTAACGGGTCCTTACCTTCACTGCTGTCGAAAACCTCACCGTCAGGAAAACTTCCTGTGTAGTGTACTACTGCTGTCGTTCCGTTCTCTATCACCTGTGACATGATAAGTCCGCGGTGTTCGCCCTTTCTAACTCTGTGGGTCTAGAATCACTACTTTTGCCGAACTCAAAACTCGGTTATGCATAGGCAATGTTCAACACCATTCGATTTTTCGAAGGAATGTGAAAGTCAAGGGCCCAGATGACCTAGCAGGCATCGTCCTCAAGCCTGATGGAGACATGGACGATGCTCTCGAGCGCAAACTTGGACTGGGCGCTGTCGTCATCATTTCACTCTCCGCTATGCTCGGTTCGGGCCTGTTTGTTCTACCAGCATTAGCGATGCTGGAGATGGGCGGTGGAACTAATCCCGTTGGGGGGGTCTGGCTTGCATATCTCTTAGCCGCAATAATCGTCTTACCGGCTGCCGTTTCAAAGTCTGAATTGGCAACAGCAATGCCAACTTCTGGAGGCTCATATGTATACGTTCAGAAGACATTTGGCCCGATGTTTGGAACTATTTCCGGTCTTGGATTATGGGCCAATTTCATGCTTAAATCCGCATTCGCACTTATCGGATTCAAAGCCTATCTTTGGGTAATCGAAGAAATTGTCGGAATCAAAATCAACATTGAAATTGCTGCATTAGTTCTACTTGCAATAATTGTTGGAATTAACATTCTAGGAGTCAAGCGTATCAAAAAGGTGCAAACACCGATCGTATTGATTTCTGTGAGTTATCTGTTAGCATTGTGTGCCTACGCCTTGGTAACTGTAGATATGAACTGGGACAACGTGTTTTCTAGAGAGGCGTTCGGTGCTGATTGGGAAGCAGTGGCCCGAACTTCGGCATTCGTATTCGTGTCTTATGCAGGTGTTACAAAGATCGCCGCAGTTGGCGGTGAAATCAAAGACCCTAGCAAAAATATTCCAAATGGAATACTTCTTTCTTTACTCGTAAGTACACTTCTCTACGTAATTGTGGCTTTGGTTATGGCTGCATCTCTCGACCCAACTCTCTTCATGGATCCTGATAATGCAGGGTATGCTAGAGAAGATCCAGTCTACGTCTTTGCAGAAGATATTGGTGGGAAAGAAATCGGAATCATCGCTGCTTTACTTTCAGTCTTGACCATGACTTCCATGTCTCTTGCTGGGATAATGGCATCTTCCCGCTTCCCTTATGCAATGGCCACAGACAACCTTCTTCCATCCTTCCTAGAAAAGGTCCACAAAGAGTATCAAACACCTTACTGGGCAATCATTGTGACCGGATTATCTATGGCTGCCGCGATAACATTCCTTCCGGTCAAAGACGTGGCTAAACTTGCTTCTGGCTTCAAAATCATGATTTTCATAGTCATTAACGCCTGTGTAATAGTTCTTCGAACCGCATCTCGTTCACACACATGGTACGCACCTGGGTGGAAATCTCCATTCTATCCATTCTTCCAATTATTGGGAATCATTGGAGGTTTTGTCTTACTATTCTTGATGGGCTCCAAGGCATTGATTGGCGGTACTGCTGCGATTGTTCTTGGCCTAATTATTTGGAAAGGATATGGAGAGAAACATGCCGAACGTGAGATCACGCCTTGGCAAACCTTTGGCTTACAATATATCGATCCTGAAGAAGTAGAAACTCGCCGAAGGTTAACTGCGTTTTACGCTGCAGACATAGATGGTAACGGTGAATTGAATGTAGAGCAATACCTCTCAGCAATGGATGCTCTAGGATACACCCCTGATGCTGAGCGTGAATTAAGAGTGGTTTTCGACGAAGCAGACACGGATGGAAATGGTATCATCGATATCGAAGAATTTGTAGCAAGCGTAGCTAAACATGAATCTCCAAATTGATTCTGTAGACTCCGTAATTGGGCATAATCTAGGAATTACACCGTCGGTTCATTGAAGGCCATAACCTCGCTCGCAAGTTCCCAAGTGGTGAGTAGATGGCAATCTCAAATCGCGCTAAGAAGGTCACGACACACACCTTGCAGGAGATGAAACAAGTCGGTGAAAAAATCACTATGCTGACCTCATACGATTACTCCTTAGCAAGATTAGTCGATGCTGCTGGGATTGATGTGATTCTGGTTGGAGACTCTGCTTCCAATGTCATGGCAGGTAACGAAACGACTGTTCCGATTACCCTCGATCACATGATTTACCACGCTCAATGTGTTGTCAATGGCGTAGACCGTGCTTTAGTCGTCGTTGACATGCCCTTCGGCAGTTACCAAGGTGACTCCAAGACCGCGCTTGACTCAGCGATTCGAATCATGAAGGAATCAGGTGGTCACGCAGTTAAGCTAGAGGGTGGAGAAGAGGTTGCTGAATCCATCGAAAGAATAGTGGGTGCAGGAATCCCTGTGCAGGGTCACCTTGGTTTGACACCTCAATCAATCTACAAGTTCGGAACATACACCGTCCGCGCAAAGGAAGAAGCCGAGGCGGCTCAACTTCTGAAAGACGCCAAGGCGATTGAAGCGGCCGGTTGCTTTTCCATAGTATTCGAGAAGATTCCAGCGGACTTAGCCGCTAAGGTCAGTGCTGAGTTATCCATTCCAACTATTGGAATCGGAGCAGGCCCAGATTGTGATGGGCAAGTATTGGTTCTTCACGACATGCTCGGAATCACCAAGGATTTCAGTCCAAGATTCCTGCGACGTTATGCAGACTTGGGAGAATCTATCGATGGAGCAGTGAAACAATACATCACCGATGTACAAAGTGGGGAATTCCCCAATGTTGACGAGTCCTATTGATGCCTCAAAGCGTATTGGAGGGAACCTTCAAGGACACCCGACGCTGGATGCTGGGGGACGACCATGAGCGAGATGTGGGTTGAGCGACACCGACCGCAGACGGTCGCAGACATCAAAGGTCAGAAAGCAGTCGTCGATCGGCTTGTGGCTTATTCACAGAAACAAACCTTCCCTCACCTACTTTTCGCCGGCCCTCCCGGCACTGGGAAAACGACTGCTGCGCTTGCATTGACCCGTGATGTATTCGGCGAAAGTTATCGAATGAATCTGCTAGAAATGAATGCAAGCGATGAGCGTAAATTAGAGTCAATTCGAACCAAAGTCAAGGGCTTTGCAAAAACCGCTCCAGTGCCTGGAACTTCATTTAAGGTGATTTTTCTCGACGAAGCCGACGCCTTGACTCCTGACGCTCAAGGAGCGCTTCGTCGAATTATGGAGCAACATTCCCAGACTTGCAGATTTATTCTTTCCTGCAATTATTCATCGAAAATAATCGAGGCGATTCAATCCCGCTGCGCAGTATTCAGATTTCGTCCTCTAGCCGAAGATCAAGTCGATGAGATGATTCGCAGTGTTGCAGCCTCTGAGAACATCACTTTGGAAAACGAGGCTGCTGAAGCGATAGTCCACGTCAGTTTGGGCGACCTGAGAAAAGCGATTACTGCTCTACAGGTCGCCGCGTCTCTTTCATCAACTGTAACTCGTGATCTGATCTACGAAACCACTGCAACCGCCCCGCCTGAGGAGTTGCATGGATACTTGCTCGCTTGCAAAGAAGATGGATTCCAACCAGCTCGAAGAAGACTCAAGGGATTGTTGGATAAGTACGGATTGGCGGGCACAGATATGGTCAATCAATTGCATAGAGGATTGGGAGATGTTGCATTCCTCGATGAAAAGCAAAAGTTGGCAGTTACAGAAGCGATGGCTGAGACGGATTTCAGAATGGTCGAGGGTGGTGGAGAAGCTCTGCAACTCGACGCAATGACTGCAACAATTTGTTCCCTAATCGGCAAGTGATTTGATCTTTGATTATGAGGTCGCAACTGTGACTACAGCAATCTTGTACGTCTTCTCCCAGACATTCTCATCCCAAGGGTCGCCAACTTCACTCAAACGAACTTTGATTTCATACTGACCAGGAGTGAGAGATCCCAAATCCCATGCTAGGCCAATATCCTCTGAGTGCTGGATAACCACAGGATTCCCAAATTTATCGACACTTATCCATGAATTATTTACTGAGTCGAAAGTGGCCCTTGCTTCTGTTAAATCTGATGCAGTACCATTTGAAAGTTCGTTAACCAACGCTCCATATTTCCAGAAACTGACTTGTACGGTTGCGTTTTCTGCATCCACGTTGTCTCTTACAGCCATTCCTAGTACAATATCAACAGATCCTTGGTTGAGTGCAATTGTATAGGTCCCATCCACCCAACCCACGTACTGTATGGCTTCA
This sequence comes from Euryarchaeota archaeon UBA19, assembly GCA_002502175.1. Classification (GTDB taxonomy): domain Archaea; phylum Thermoplasmatota; class Poseidoniia; order Poseidoniales; family Thalassarchaeaceae; genus MGIIb-O1. The sequence continues at coordinate 6,281 of DAPQ01000014.1, forward strand.
TTTTCTTCGATATCAATTCCATTTGCAAGCGTTGGTGGGGCAATATCAGCAAGGGGCGGATTAACCAAGAGGAATGAGATTGCTAACCAAGAGAAAATGTAGAGGAAACTCGCTCTAAACCAATTCCCATTATCGTATCGATCTGACCAATGATTTGGAATCAAAAGCTTGTGCATGGTTGGTAGGACCACAACTAGGGATACCGGAAGTACCCAAAGAATTGCTTCAGGTTTGGTAAGTGTGGGCATAATTACGTATCTCATAAAGACCCCCATTGCCAACCCGAATACGATTACTAGCCACATGGAAAAAGCATCCGCCTTTTCCTTCTCAAATGCCTCTCCGGGTTCGAAAGGCTCAATTTTTCGACTCTTTACTTCCTCTTTTTTCGATTCCTTACCCTTAGGGCGTTTCTTACCCGAATATGCGCTTGCACGCAGGGCGGAATCGACGTCGACCACGAATGTCCGAAGCCTCGCTATTCATCAAGGGTATGGGCGGCACAGGTTGATTCTCAAAATCCGAAATAAGCAATAACGATATGCAAAGCACCACATGACGCTGCATGGAAAACCGGCCGCGGCTGATTACACCAGTATTGGTTGTGGGCTGCATAATCGTGCTGGTCGGCTTTGCAATTCGGGCCTCCTTCGGAGTTTTCCAAATCCCAATCCAAGAAGAGTTCGACTGGCCGAGAGCGGAGTTTAGTCTAGCGATTGCAATACAAAACTTGGCTTGGGGATTCGGCGCCCCATTCTTTGGTGCATTCGCCGAAAAAATAGGCGACAGGAAAGCAATCATCCTCGGAGCCGTTCTCTATGCTATAGGCCTAGTCTTGACTACAGGAGCGACTTCGCCATTAGCCATTCAATTCTACGAAATCCTAGTTGGATTCGGTATCGCAGGCACAGGGTTCGGCGTGATTCTAGCCGTTGTTGGTAGAGCCAGCGCTCCCGAGCATCGCTCGATGAGTTTGGCCATCGCCACCGCGGCTGGCTCAGCCGGTCAGATAGTAGGCCCGATGGTTGCTGTAGTTCTGCTAGAAAGCATGGCTTGGCAATCGGTATTCATGATATTCGCCGCATCTATTCTAGCAGTATTGCTTCTTCTTCCATTCATGCGCGCACCAGAGCGCGCGGCTAAGGAAGAAATCGAGGAAACCCTTGGAGAAATACTCAGAATCGC
>DAPQ01000060.1 GCA_002502175.1 Euryarchaeota archaeon UBA19
AGACATAATGGACGCTACCCTAGTAATGGATAGTCAAGATGCATGGTGAGGTTATGGTGAATTATTGGTTAATGAAAAGTGAACTTGATGTCTACCCCTGGTCACAATTGGTTGAAGATAAGACCACTCATTGGGATGGGGTTAGAAATTATCAGGCTAGAAATATAATGAGAGATGATATGAAAAATCGGAGATTGGGTTTTGTTTTATCATTCAAATTGCAAACCCCCACATGTCGCTGGAGTTAGCAAAAGTGTGTAAAGAAGGATATCCGGATTTCACAGCCCAAGATCCTAATTCAAAATATTTTGATGAAAAAGCTACCCCAGAAAATCCTAGATGGATAATGGTCGACATAGAACCGATTATCGAGTTGGAATCTGTAGGGTTGCCAGAACTCAAAGCCAATCCAAGTCTAGAGGGTATGCCTTTGTTACAACGCGGACAACGTTTGTCGGTGCAACCGGTTTCTAAGGAACATTTCGCTATAGTTTGTAAAATGGGCGGAGTCGATTCTGAATCTCTTTAGAGGGAAATTAATGACCTACTCAATAATTGCAAAATGCCCAGAAACAGGTCAATATGGTGTTGGCATACAATCTCACTTCTATGGTGCTGGTAATGCGTGCTGGGCGAGGGCCGGGGTTGGGGTAGTGGTAACCCAAGCAATGGCGCTGATCGATCATGGCCCATTGGGTCTGAAATTAATGGAAGGGGGAGTGTCGGCATTCGACGCTCTAGTAGAGAGGCTTGAGGAAGACCCTGAACCAGAGTTTCGCCAAGTGGCTATGTTGGATTCTAATGGTGAAGTGGCCGCACACACAGGTTCGATGACCATCCCTGCGGCTGGCCATGTTATCGGGGAAGGATTCTCCTGCCAAGCAAATCTCATGTGGAACGAATCCGTACCTCAAGCAATGTCTGATGCATTTGAAAATTCAGACGGTCTGTTATCTGAAAGACTCCTTTCAGCAATGTTCGCTGGTCAAAATGCAGGTGGCGATATACGTGGAATGCAATCTGGAAGAATTTTAGTTGTTGACTCTCATACAAAAGAGAAGGAATGGGAAGGGGTAATTGTTGACATTAATGTGGATGACCATCCTAATCCCCTCGAAGAGTTAGGTAGATTGTTGAAAGTAAATTCAATTTATTCAGAATTCACGAATAATGGGTATGAATTTGAGCTTGAACAATCAGAAGCAGAAGAATTTCCTGAAATCGCCTTCTGGACCGCCATTAACCTCGCCAATAAGGGTGATCTGGAGAGAGGAAGAGAATTGTTAGGTATTGCACTAAACGATCATGATGGTTGGAAAGAATTACTAATTAGGTGTTCTCAAAATAACTTCTTTGGAATTTCAGAAGAACTCGTAGACAAATTGCTAGAATAAAAGATACCCAGAGTGGGCACGTCCTCGGTGGACAATCGTCACCAACAATGAAAGTTCCACGATCTCCTCCACCCCGCTATCCCAAGGCATCCAGCATCCTCGGTCGGGCTGCTCGCTTCCGCGCCTGACCTGATTCCCGAGCGTGAGACGGTCGACACTTCCCTTCGGAAGTGTTCTCCGCCAACCTGGATCTCTTGGGGGCGAGGCATCGACGTCAACCGCAGGGTCATCGTCGGCTCGTCTTTGCCGCCCTCGGACTTCAGGCCACCATTTTCGACGATTTGTGGATGATAGAACACGTCAACGCTCCCCCTAGCCCAATCCATGCGAGTAGCGCTCACCTATGAACGAAACTATCACTCAAACCAGCGATAAAAGGTTGAATATTGTCAAATATCATTCAGTTTCATATTTAGAAGGGCAACCAGTTTGGATTTCATTAGCTTCTATTTTCCAATTGTCTCCCTCTTGGATTAAATTCCCATTAACCGCTATCATGCGACCTTCTTCAAATCCATCTGGTACCGCTATCATCGCAAAGGATACTTGAATTTGGGAGTCGGATCCCTGTAAAATGAAAGTAGAGGAAGAATTGTCAATAGATTGATTTTTTACAATCCCGCGAATATTTACTTCATCCGAACTAAATTCTTCTGGAGATTCCATAACTTCGTCAACCGTGTACTGAACTTGGGGGTCAACAGACAAAAACATCAGTCCAATGAGTCCAAGCATAATTGCTCCGACAAACAACAGTCGAGACCTGCGGGTTGTGTTCACAATAATTCGTCCAGCAGGGTATTCAATAGCCTTACTCTCACCTGACAGAGGAACCTATGGTCTAGTATATCCAACCGCTTCCTGTAAATCAGCAAATCCCTGATTTTCCATTTTGGCTTTCAATCCTTTAGTGACTCTCTTTACAACCGAGGGGCCTTGGAAAACCATTGCTGAATACAGTTGTAGTAAAGATGAACCATTAGTAATCGCGTTCCAAGCAGAATTTCCAGAATGAATTCCTCCACAACCAACGATTGGAACTTTACCCCCAATGCTATCATACAAATCTCCAATCATCTGTATTGATTTATCGTGAAGTGGTTTGCCTGAAAGTCCACCTTGTTCGGCATAAAATTTCCGTGAACTAGTGGTTTTTGGAGCGGGCCTACTAATTGTTGTATTCGTAGCAATAAATCCATCAATGCCAGCAGAAAGTGCTGCGCCTGCACAGGATAGGAGGTCGTCTCTAGGTAAATCGGGAGCAAATTTCAGTAGTATAGGTTTAGAGCCTCCTCTTTTTTCTCGAAGAGATGTGCATGCCTTTACTACATCACGGATATGATCATCTTCCTGCAATTCTCGCAGACCAGGAGTATTTGGTGAAGAAACATTGAGCACAAATATGTCTGCATGGTCATATAATAATCCAAATGTTTCAGCATAATCATATGGGGCTCTCTCATTGTTAACGGTCTTCGAGCGCCCAATATTTGCCGCGATAGGGACATTTGGCCATTTTCCAGATATTTGCCTCTTAGTTAAAGTATCTCGAATCTGTTGGGCTCCAGGATTATTGAATCCCATTCGATTAATCAAAGCATTTTCTCGATTGGACCTGAACATTCTAGGTTTTGGATTACCATCTTGAGGATATCGAGTCACACCCCCATATTCGACCCAAGAAAAACCGAGAGCGGGCCAAGCGCCTATAGCTTGGGCCGATTTATCAAAACCAGCAGCTAATCCGAGAGGGTGTCTAAACAACCTCCCGAAAACTGTTACAGGAAGATTTGGCGTGCCATAAATTGAGCTGAGTATTTTTTGCGCGGGTCGATTTTCTGCGAATTTAGTAAGTGTATTTACACTTAGATTATGGGCTTTTTCTGAATCAATAAAGCGCAAAGAAGGGCGGACCAGAAAGCGATATGGTAGACCCATCCTACAGCCGGCTGATGAGGCATCCTTCAAGTCTTGTGGGTGGTACGGGTTCCATGGATGTAGATTTGTGCACTCGCTCCGTAAGGGAACTTGCACGGAGGATCCTTAGGTCAAGAGGAGTAATATTCTCTCTACCTAGTCATATTGAAAGAGATGAAAACTTGGCAATAAAAATCTCGGACTTATCTCCTAGTTTGTATTTTGGCATTGAATTTAAGACCCATGATTTAGACAATATTACCGTTACTAATATAGGAGAATGTGGAGGTATAATAGGCATAGAAGCTCCTGCAAATTCCGAGGTATGGGTGCCATTGGATTTGCAAACAGGATTTGATATTTTGATTGAGGAAGTTATTGCTTTGGCATCAGCAGGCTACCCTGCCTGCGCAGGTTGTGGCGGTTCTGATGCCGAAACTACATGGAATGAATTGGCTATTAGAGAATTGTACTATTGAGAATACATTCCATTCTGATATCTTGCGTTTTCTCGCATGCGCGCGCGTCCGCGTGCGCCACAGGCACGCCCGCACGCGCGCCTTGCATCGCTCTATCCTTACTCACGTTTATACAGGGTTCATGACGCCACGAGGAAACGTGGTAAGCCAATCTCAGATGGCGAACCGCATAGTCGGGCGTGATTAATTGAAGTTCATGATTTTGGAATCAGGGGCAAAGGCCCGTACCATCAAAAAGTATCTCGGCAAGGGATGGATTGTAGATGCCTGTAATGGCCATGTACAAGATCTACCAACCCGAGGAGGCACGAAGCAAGATAACAAAGCAATGTGGTCTTCTAAAGAAGGAGAATTACCGAATCCGCCTTGGAGCTATACGGACAGAGCCGAGAAAATTATCTCCAAATTACGGAAAAAAGCCCAAACGAATTCCGTTGAAGAAATCTACATCGCCACCGACCCAGATAGAGAAGGGGAATTTATTGCATGGAGATTGAAAGAAATCTTCAGTGATTACGATTCTATCTATCGTGTTTCATTCAATGAAATTACTAATTCAGCAGTGCAGGAGGCAATTGAATCACCCAGAGATATCGACATGGATCTTGTCGATGCCGCCAAAGTTAGAAGGTTCATGGACAGGTTAGTAGGTTTTCGTTGCTCAAGATTTAGTCGATCCTGGAACTTGGCCTCAATGGGGCGGGTTCAAACTCCCACCCTTGGATTCATTGTCGAAAGAGAACTTCAAAGAGATGCACATGTCCCTATTCCATATCACTCAATTAAGGTAGATTCGAATGGTGTTTCATTCAAGGTTAGATTCCATGAGAAAGATGACGAAGGTGCTTGGAAAGACGATGATGGAAAACATCACCCAGACAGAACTTTCGATGGAGAATTAGCCGAAAGCGCAATCAAAAAAATTCGCGATTCCGACGGATTGGTTTTAGAATCCGTCAGGGAAGGAAAGACCAACAGGAAACCTCAACCTCCGTTTACGACAGAATCTATGTTAAGAGCTGCCAATGGAAGGATGGGTTGGTCTATTGGTAGAACTAATAGAGTGGCTACATCACTGTATCAATCGGGACATATAACTTACATTCGAACTGATTCTACACGTACAAGTAAAGCAGCCAGAGATAGAATTAGATCCTTGATTGAAAAGGAATACGGCTCTAACCACCTAGGGTCTGGAGCGCTAGGACCGGATGCGAAAAAGGGCGCAAGCAATGTACAGGATGCACACGAAGCCATTAGGCCGACACAACCTGAAGTCAAGACATTAACAGATGTTGATGCAGATCAACAATCGTTATACAGATTGATTTGGGGTAGATTTGCTGCGAGTCAAATGTCCGATTCCGTACGAGAAAGAAGGGATTTAGTTGCAAAGGTCTCAGACCTTGAATTGCAATTGTATGGTACCAGTTCATGGCGAATTCATGCGGGATGGGAAGTTGTCTATTCCGCAGATAAAGATGTTAAAACAGAACCTCCAGGGGTTGGTTTCGAAATTGGAACAACTTGGGGATTTACTTCGACTGAGGAAAACCCATTGTTGACCTCTGACGAAACCAAACCACCCAGGAGATTTACTGAAAGTTCGATAATTCAAGAAATGAAGAAAGCAGATATAGGTAGGCCGTCAACATATCTGACTACAGTTGGTAAACTAGTAGATAGAGGCTATGTTGACAAGGAGGGTTCATCCCTCATTCCAACAGATCAGGGTAGATTGTTATGGATTGATGTGGTGCCATTTTATGGGTCGGATGAGAACTCTTCTGGAACAATATCTGAGGGTTTATTCACCCCGCGATTCACAGCATTAATGGAATCTAGTTTGGATGAGGTAGAAGAAGGTGACACCAGTGGTGCCGTAGTTTGGCATAAATTCGTTACAGACTTTAGAAACATGCATAATATCGCATTAGAGTTAAGAAAAGAAAAACCCACAGTGAAACAACGTAATTTCATCATTAATAGAACCACGAGAATGGAAGATGATGCAAAATCGGAATTGTTCCAAGGAAAAAATATCGATGAACTCACCGGAGAAGATGCAAGAAGGATAATTGAAGAACTCAACAACTCCAGCGATGGAGACATTCCACCTAGTGAAAAACAAATGGCACTAATCATCAGATTGGCCGACAAAAATTCTGTTGATTTGGAAACTTTACTTAAGGAACTCGACCTCAATGATTTGGAAGAATTAACAGGTGGAAGAGACGGAACTGCAAGTTCGTTAATCAATAAATTGATTGGGATAGACAAAGATTCTCCAGCTACAGAAAAGCAAGTTGCGACAATCAAATCAATGGCTGAAAATTTAGAAATTAGTATTGAGGATGCAATGGCTATTGGCGAAGTAACCACTATCGATGAGATTACCAAAAATGAAGCGAGTGGCTTAATTGGTACAATGAAAAAGATGATTCAATCACGAAAGCGTCAACAAAAGAAATGATATCTTTTGTTCTATGCGCCAATACTACCTAGGTCCCTAGACTAGGGGGGGTGGCACTTGATTAGAGACATTTACGATGTTATTGTTATTGGTGCCGGCCCCGTAGGTGGATATCTCGCCTGGAAGTTAACAGAGAAGGGGTTGAGCGTTCTCCTTGTGGAAGAACACCCTGAGATTGGGAGGCCATTCCAATGTGCTGGAATGGTAAATCCATCAGCAATGGATAGGATTGGGGCATATGACACGGTACTGACAAGGATTTGGGGCGCTAGGATGTACAGCCCATCGGGTACAGAAATTGTGATCGGAGACCAAAATACAACCAGAACTTGGTCGGTTTGCCGTAAATTGTTTGATGAAAGGGTCGTCCAACTCAGTCTTGATTCGGGTGCCGATCTATTGTTGTCATCAAAGCCAGTTAACGCTAATGTCACGAACTCTGGAGTGGAGATTTCATTAGATATAAATGGCGAAATTAAACAATTCCAATGCCGTATGCTTTGTGGGGCAGACGGTGCTCATTCCTGGGTGCGTAGGACTTTCAAAATGGGCCGCCCGAAAGAATTGTTGATTGGATTCCAGATTGAGGTGACCGGTTATCCAGGGGAAGAAGGAAGGCTCGACCTCTTTACAGGCGATGAATTCGCTCCCGGGTTTTTCGCTTGGGCAATTCCTTCAGGTAATACAACAAGGATAGGAAACTGGTCTTTACCGAACAAATTAGGCGAGGAATCCTGTGAGGATTTATTGCAGGTATTAATGAAATCCTCACAATGGAAAGGGAGATTTTCCAATTGTAAAGAGGTTGGTAGGTATTGTGGACCTGTGCCTTCTGGCATGATTCACAAACCTGTGATTGACCGTGTAGCGGTATTCGGAGATGCGGCAGGTCTTTGCAAACCTACAACAGGGGGTGGAATAGGAAAAGGCTTCGAACAAGTTGATTTAATGCTCCCGAAATTAGTAGATGCCATCTCGACCAATGATTTCACACCATCTACTGTGAAGAATTTGAATGATACAATATCTACACTTAGGCGGAATCAAAACAAGTCTAGAGCATTGAGAAACGTATTTTTGACAGAATCAACGGATGAGGAATTGGATGAATTGTTTTCAGTATGGTCGCAACCAGAGGTGATTGATTTAATCAATCAACTGGGAGATATAGATAATCCAATCCCACTGGGCATGAAGATGTTGAAAGATGTCCCGGAATTCCGCCGTCTAGCTTCAAAAGCGGCCGCTGCATTAATCTGGGGGTGAAAAATTGGAATCCGTCCAAAGAATCAGATACCCACCATTTGATCATACAAATATAGACCCTGAATCAATACCAATTACAGAAGTAATTCTCGAATCAAATTCCCAACCCCCAACTCCCTTCAAAATTGGGACTGAATCGGGTTGGTTGGTAGAATGGAGGGAACTAACCGATAAAGATCTCAATCTACCAAGAATTCAATCAGTCACAACTACTGCGACGTTACCATTCCTCATGAGAACAAGAAATGGCTGGTACATTGAACCTGATCCATTACATGCAGTCGCTAGAAAATTTATCGCCCCAACCGTAATTTTGTTAATTTTCTCTCTATTTCTACACGCTATAGCTCCGGCTTTAGGAGATGTGCCGCTACTATCATGGCTAACTCAAGGATCTTATCAAATCGGTCCACTTGATTATCCAAAATTATTATTCATCACATTTCCAATATTTGTATTGCCAATAATCATCAGAATATACGCTAATTCTAGAGATATTAACAGGCAAAACACCTACATTAATTCCCCATTAGGTGACCCCGAATTAGAATTATCAATCGGCGATGGGTGGGTAGAAATCGCCGAAATGAAGTTACCTGAAGAGGTGCAATTTTCTGCAGCCAGAATACAAGCCGGTGTCGCGGTGCCTGAAAGAAAAACCATGCTTAAGTCATCCAACCGGCCAGAAGGTACTCAACCCCCTCCAGGTATGTCAACCGCTTTACCAGAAAAAAGATTGACAGGGGGAGAAGAACATGGTACTGGGGTAGGAGAATCTACACCTCTAGCAGTTGATTATTCTCGAATCCTATTGTTGGAACCGATGAGGGTAAGGTCGAGAGGGACTTTGGAAACAAGTAATGAATTACCTATCAGATTGAATGGGCCCGAAGAAAGATGGCCGGGTACAGTTTATTCCTCGGTGATTGCATTACATTGGGAGATTCATTTGCACGTACTTTGGCAAGGCACGAGGTTAAGGTGGGTCAGTCCAATTATTATGCCTCAAACTGATAATAAAATATTGATTGATAATCTACCACTTAGGGCTGCTAGGTCTGAAGATTCTAAGTAATAATCACACAGGTTGTAAGGGTGGAGGGCAAGCTAGCTGATCCTCGGCAAATATTTCAGTTTCCAGATGGTTATAATCTGAATCTCGTTTTTGTGGTATGAATCCTGCACGCGAAATTACCCTCTGTAATTCATCTTCTCCTGCTAGAGTCTTTGTGGTGCCGGAAGCAGAAACGACATTTTCCTCCATCATTGTAGAGCCCGCGTCATCTGCTCCCGCAAATAGGGCTAGTTGGGCTATACCCATCCCCATTGTAGGCCAAGATGCTTGAATGTGGGTAATATTATCGAAAAACAAACGAGCAATAGCAACATGACGAAGATATTCATGAGCACCAGCTCCTAATTGAATTCTATTTTGACCCTTATTCCTTTTACCAAATGTATTGTTTTCTAATTGAACAGGCCATGCTATGAATGATGTAAATCCAATCAATCCGTCTGCTAAACTTCTGTCTTGTAGTCTTCGTATCCTATCCATATGTTGAACACGGTGCGAATTATTCTCACCAAAACCAATGACATTCGTTGCAGATGTTGTTAGTCCAAGATGTTGTGCTTCTTCCATAACTCTTAGCCAATTTTCCGAGCTACCTTTCTTTGGAGAGATGTCTAGGCGGACATCATCAACCAGCATTTCTGCTCCACCGCCTGGCAAGCCATGCATTCCTGCATCCTTCAATTGTTCTAGCACCTCTTTGGTAGAGGTTTGACAAACTTCTGCGATCCCTTCAATCTCGATAGGGGAAAAACAATCCAAAGCAATAGTCGGATGCCTTGCCCTTAATTGGCTAATCAAATTCGTGTACCACTCCATAGGTAGATCAGGGTTGACTCCGCCTTGCATTAACACGCGTGTGCCACCGATATTTTCTAACTCGGCAAATCTTGCACTAATTTGGTCTACGGATTGAGTGTAAGTCTCTTCATGCCCTGGGGGACGATAGAAAGAACAAAATTGACAATTTATTGTACACACATTAGTGTAGTTGACATTTCGATCTACGAGATAAGTTACCTTATTTCCCGGAACTCTCTTTCTACGCATCAATAATCCAGCGTGCAATAATTCGTTTTGATCGGCTTGATCGTAGAGAATTGTGGCTTCCTCAACAGAAAGTCGAGGAGGGTTATCACTTAATTGAGTTTCAAGAATTTCTTGCCAAGCGGCCAAACAATCACAACCCTGAGCCAACCAATGCTTCGATTTCTGTAATTTGTTTAGGGCAGCTTGAGGTTAAGACAACAGGTCCATCCTTAGTGATTAATACGTCGTCTTCGATACGAATTCCAATTCCGGAGTATTTCTCAGGGATTTCGACATCCTCCCTCCATGAGGCGAAATAAATACCTGGTTCGACAGTTAGAACCATACCTTCCTCTAGTAACCTACCATCGCCCTTTCCACGAGGTCTAGTTACTCCGACGTCATGAACATCCAGACCTAATGAATGACTAGTTCCATGCATGAAGAACTGACGGGTTTTGCCATCTAAATCTTCACCCATGGCTTCTTCAAATGTACAATTCAGTATACCTAATTTAATCAGACCTCTGGAAATTACCTCCATAGTCGCTTTGTGAGATGCGTTCCATGGCGCACCCACCTGACAAGCTTCAATTCCTGCAATTTCAGCCTCTAGAACCAGATTGTATATCTCTCGTTGAGGCTCAGTAAATTTACCATTAACAGGCCAGGTTCTAGTGATATCAGAAGCATAGCCCTCAACCTCGCAACCAGCGTCCACGAGAACTAGCTCTCCATCCGAAACGGATTTGTTGTTAGCATGGTAGTGTAGAATTGTGGCGTTGTCACCACCACCAACAATGGAGGGGTAACTCCATTGAGAACCATTCGATTGAAAACAACCCTCGATTATGGCCTGAATTTCCCATTCTCCGATCCCGGTATGGCTCTTTTTCATTGCAATAGAATGTGCCATAGAGGCTAAATCAGCAGACTTTTGCATAATGGCGATCTCTTCCTGAGATTTACAAATTCGCATTTCATCTAAGATTGAGGAAGGATCTACTAGACTAATTGGACCCATCCCGTAGGTATTTCTTTGTCTACTCTTTGAGGTAAGAGAATCGTGGACAATTTGGTCAATATCTGCATTCAGATTTTGAATCAAATACACCCCATTTGATTTTTTCAACGAATCAGTAACAACTTCTTTCATCTCTAGTAGAGAATAGGCTTCATCAATCGGCCATCCTGATGATGCACCTTCTATGCCAATTCTTCGACCTTCCCAAATTTCTGCGGTTGTATCGTTTGGTTGGACAAATAATGAAACTAGCCAATTTTTCCCGTTATGTTTTGCCATTAATACGGACTCAGGTTCGGACCAACCACAAAGGTATAGCATGTAGGAACTAGCTCGGAATGGATAGTGAACGTCATTAGAGCGAATAGAAGCTGGATTAGTTGGGATGAGAACTAAACTATCGTGAGGGATCTTGTCGAGGAATCTAGACTGACGTCCTCTGTATTCTGACTCCGAGAAAGGTAGGCTAGCCATACTGTCCACGCCTTGCCGAGAAGCAAGTTATTCTTAGGACTGTGGGATGAAAATAATTTACAAAAAAAGTACAAAATCAGGATTTCCATTTTGGTATTGTTCGTTCACTATTCCCTCGGAATCGGTTAACTAAGGCATATGTTAGGAACAATGCGCTAAATGCGAACGCCACCAGAGCGATTGGGAATGGCTTGACTTCGTCAGGATGAATTAAAATTACAGAAATCGTTGCGAACTCGCCATCATCGTCAATCACTTCCAGAGTAAGTATGGCTCGATATTCTTCAACTTCAGTCCAAGAAAATTCTCTGTCACACCCCTCGTAAAGGGGAGAATTATCCAATAACCAAATACATCTCAAACTGGAAGCATCATTTGCTGTGTCGGAACTTTCAGTGGCGTCTAATTTTATTTCAGAGGGATTTGAAATCCTAACTTCTTGACCGTCCGTAATAGCTTCGCCATCAATTATCAGCGATGCGGTAGGAACTGTATTCTTGATGTCTAAATTTACCATTTGCTCTGATGATAAGCCTCCTTTATCATAGACAGTTAAACTTAGAGTGTAGTTTCCAGATTGTGCCCCTGAGATAGAATATGTGTTGAGGTCTTCACCCATTTGTACATCGATTGGAAGATTGCCAGAGTGGGAAGGCCTTCTGAGAGTCCAAACATAGTACATTTCCGTTCTTCCCCAATACGGGTCCTCAGTTAGGGTTGCGTCGAATGTATGCCAAATATCATCCTCTACAGCATAATCAATCCCCGATATTTTGATTACTGGTGGTTGGTTATTTACACGAATAGAAAATTCGTGGCTAGCCCCCACGGGAGCAGAATTACTCGATGGGCAGCCAATTAGTATTATTTCCATCCAACCGTCTAACTTGGCAGAAATATCCCAATTTATCTCGAATTCTCCAGATGGAAGTTCGTATACCTCATCAGTTATGGATGCTTCATTGCAAACTGATGATTGAGGAATATGAGATGATTGAATTAGTCCCTGCGCCAAAGAACCTGAGATTTCTAGATTAACTCTCGCGTTTGGATAAGTACCAAGCCAACCACTAATTTGAAGAGAAGAATCTATCAAATCTCCGGATTGATCTGTATCTAACAAAAATCCAATCAAACCGGTTGAGTTTTCCTCAACCATAAATACCACTCTAGTTTCTACAACTTCTAATCCATAATCATCTATTGAATGAACACTAACATAACATGCACACTCGCCTGAAGCTGAGAAAGTCAACTCAAAGGACCAACCCCATTGTTCTCTACTACTTGTAGATGTTATATCAATCAAAGAACTCTGCAAATCTCCACCATCGAATTCTGTACCATCCTTAGATACCCGCCAAAATACATCTTGGGGTGGTTCATCATCTTCTATGATTCCTGAAAACGTGATCGACTCGGATGAATGGTATCCGTTTTCGACATCTATACTGATTAAGGCAGGATCATCATCGTTGGAATTTTCTGCTTGAACACTATTGCACAGCAAAAGCAATGCTGAAAGTGATAGCAAGACTGCCCTCCAATGGCGCTTCATCAGCCCAAACGGCTAGACTATCTGTCTTGAACCTCATGCAAAAGTGTTCAATTTATCTTTCTGAAATTTGCATTTGCCACACCAATTCATCAAGCCACGTTCCTAGTGTATCAATATCTACGAATTCTTGACTGGCCTCAGCCGTTAGAATACAGTCACATGCGGCAGCGGCTAGTAGACCCGCATCTTCCATTGGCAAACCGTTTCCTAATGCTACTGCCAATGCTGTTGCCGCTGCGTCATGCAAACCTATCTGTTGTTTTGGAGTGGGGGCTGAACAATCGAAATGAATCACTTCTCCCTCCGATTGATAGAGAGTTACCCCATTAATCCCTCCCAAAACTACCAATGCATCCCAATCGTATGTAGAAATTAGTTCAGAGGCTGCGGAAGCAGAGTCGGAAGCCTCCAAACGTCGACGCATAAGTTCCATACCCCTCATCTCAACTAGAACAACCGTAGCACCTCGAGACCGTTCTAAACCGGTTAGTTTGGGGTCCATTATGACGGGTATGCCATTCTTGCTCGCAGCACCAATCAATTTTGAGGCGCTGGCTACAGTAACCGCACCATTATCATAATCTGAGATTACCAAAGCGCAACTATTCTCCAATTGCTTCATAGCATTATTAGCTAATTTATCAGACATTGAATTATCAATTTGATCAAGTGGTCCTCTGTCCGCCTGTAGTAAGATTTGACTCTCTTCAAGCAGGCTTTCTCTGCTACCAAAAAACCGAATTTTTACGAGCGTATGCCTATCTGGAACTGATTCTATGCCCGTTACTGCAATTCCATCTTCAGTTAACATATCGACAACTGCTTTACCTTCTCTATCATTTCCAACAAACGTGTGAAAATCAACATCTAGGCCTATTGAGTTTAGCCCCCTTGCAATATGAGCCGCCGCCCCTGGGCTCTCATCAGTTTGGAAAATTTTCAACACAGGAACTGGTGCGATTGAGTTCAGATTATTCGCATATCCATGGTGATAACGGTCTAACATAACATCGCCCAACAATGTCACCTGAGAACCTTCCATATCATTGAGGCTGGAACGTAATCGCCTTAGAGATTCAATGCGGGAGACTGTTTCTTCGTCAATCGCCATGAACCTTCCAAAGGTTGGGAGTGAATGAGGTTTGGGGGAGCTAAATGGTCAAATCATGACCGACTAACTCAAGCGAGTAGGTTCTCTCCGCGAGGTATGGCTGACCACTCTGGGACTTGGGTCTACGAGGGGGCAGCCGCCGAAAGACTATGGCAAAAATCAGCGATTGGTAGACCAAATGGAGAGGGAAAACTAGAGTTATCTCCGGCTGAGACATTGTTCGTTCACTATCACAGGCACATAGACCTACCAACAAATGATTGGATGAATCACGCACTGAATCAAAACCCGATGCTATTACAAGAATATTCTATCTTAGAGGCTCTTCGTGTACCGGGTAACAAGATTGTTTTATCTCAAAATATGGGGCTATTTTCTCAACAAATTCACCCTAAGTCTTGGGCTACTCGATGGACTTCGAATACTCATCCAAGAAATAGTAAAGCGATTTCCGAAATACGATGGTTTCATGAATCCGATAAATTGGATGCAATAGAATTACACCAATGGACAATTGATGTAAGCAATTCCGGGAGAACGCCGGAGGTTTTGGTTGTAGATGAAGAGTTGAGTGTTGTAACATACCAACTATCCTCTCAAAACCCCCGTGGATCATTTCAAGATCAAGAGGCAATAGAATCTCTAACTAATTTATCTGGAGGAATTACCTCAGCCGACGGTTTGCTATATCCATCCGATGATTGGAAAATCCAACAATTAGGAGTACCCACCGCAGGGGGTATTCATCTCGATTCAATCACATGTGAAATTATTCAAGGATTAAATCCGCTATCGGAAGGCGCAATGATTCTTTCTGACTTGCTTAATAGGGGTCTCGTAATTCGACCCGGATTCAAGTACGGTACTAGATGGAGATGTTATGATAAGCCTCTAGGAGAGGATCATGCACCTTTCCTCGTAGTCTTGCCAGAGGATGCACCAAGAGATTGGGCCGGTGCTTGCCTCGCCTCCAGATTAGCATCTGGAGTAAACAAAATTTGGTTACACCCTGTCAATAATGGAGATTCATGGAGTTATCTAGCGATAACTAGACCACCTGCTGACTCACGATGGTCGAATCCAAGTAAACGCTGATTTTTTTCACTTTTACTCGCTATAATATACCCCCCTGCCTACAAAAAGAAGGTTAGGCGATTTGATCCGCCAAGAAAGCCCATGGGTCGAACAGTTGCAACTTGGAGGATGAGAGGGGAAGAAAGAATAGAGGGGTGGAAGCAGTTTCGTAGAACTTTGAGACCGCAAGAACGTTCGGCTTACGATTCGATGGTTAATGCCGCGAGAAACAGAGCGGCGGCTTGTGGAATGATACCCACGGTCGACCCTATGGAACCAATATTTCTAGCGATGTTAGTCGAAGCGTACGAGAGAATCTCAAAAATCGAAGACGAAATTGAGAGGTTGAGGAATGGATGAAGGATGGATCCTTGATTGTCATCTAGATATCAAAACCGAATGTATGAGTTTATGGATAAAGAAAGACGATGGAGAAGTTCAACAAATCCTAATGCCATGGTCATTCACGATACATGTTCATGGAGAATCGCACAGATTAGATGAACTAGGTAGAGCCCTTTCTAGACCTGAATACCAACGTCCATTTGGAGCACTATCATTGAGAAGGGAAAGGCATCGTACCTCACATGAATCACAAAAACAGGTGGAAGTCCTGGCAGTTAATTTACAGAAGCCATCGAAGATAAGAAAAATTGCAGAGATGATTGATGCAAATGGTTCATGGCGAAATTTCGAGCTTTTTTCCGTTGACCCAAAAATCACTCAGAAATTTTTGTTAGACCTCAAAACCCATCCATTTGGGAGAGTGAAGATAATTGGAAACCAAATTTTCCCCTTAGATACAAGAGACGAAGTTGATTGGCAACTTCCACCTCTTAGAATCATCGAACTCGATGTTTGTTGCCTAGATGTAAATGGTAAAAGAAAGGCTAGCGCACCAATTTCTAGTATCACAATAGTTGACAAGGGAGTAATTAATTGTGAAAGCAAATCATTCAGTCAAACTTTGGTTGCCGACGCATATACTTGCTATGCCCATATGTTAGATGATTTCCACAGAAAAATAGAGGAAATTGATCCCGACATTGTAATCACCCATGATGGAGACAGTGTCGACATTCCTGCATTGATTAGACTCGCCGAGAAGTCGGGAGTGAAGCTGAATATTAGTAGAAATGGTAGAGAAAGTAAACCTCGCTCTCAAGAACGTGTGGCTTGGAGCTACGGCCGACTTCTAAGAAAGGAAGCGTACCATTCCTTAGAAGGGCGATTACACATTGATATGGGGCGCTCTTTCATAGGCAAAGAAGGTGGGATTGAGGGGTTAATGGAATTATCAAGAGCTTCGGGATTACCAGCAGCGGACCTATCGAGATTATCACCAGGTTCAGCAATTTCAGCTATGCAAATTCGACAATCGATTGAAGATGGAGTATTGATTCCTTGGAAAAAGAATAGGCCAGAAGATATGAAAGATGCTGAACAAATAATGTTGGCTGATCGGGGTGGACTATACTTAGACCCAATTGTTGGTGTTCACCAAGGTGTTATTGAACTAGATTTTGCGAGTTTATTCCCCAGCATAATTGCAACGAGGAACATTAGTCCTGAAACTATGAATTGTTTGTGCTGTAATCTAGATTCGGACCATTCAAGAAAAGATGGGAGATTATCGTTGAATGTAAAAACAGCTGCTGCTGAAATTCAAAAAAGGCAAAAAAATAATGAAAATCTGAAATTAGTTGTACCCGAACTTGGATTACATGTCTGTACGAAAAGGCATGGATTCCTAGGTAGAGTGGTAGCACCTATAATTGAAAGACGGAATGTATTGAAAGAAAAAAGGCAGAACAAAGGAGACGTTTGGGACAGAAGACAAAATGTTCTGAAGTGGATCTTGGTAACTTGTTTTGGCTATACTGGTTATCGAAATGCACGCTTTGGTAGAATAGAATGTCACGAGGCTATTTGCGCTTGGTCTCGTGAAATACTCCTGACCACTATTGAAGAAGCAAACAAAGAAGGATGGGATTGCATACACGCTATAGTAGACGCTATTTGGATTAAAGATAGAAAGAATCGAAGCGAGGAAGAAAAACGAGATTCATACCAACGTTTGATGGTTAGAATTGAAGCATTGGTTGGCATACCTCTTGAACTAGAACATGAATATGATTGGATTGCATTCATCCCAAATAGAACTACAGGAGTTGGTGCACTCACCAAATACTATGCAAAGATAGGAGAAGAGTGGAAGGTTAGAGGGATTGAATTACGCCAGCATTCAACATGTGAATGGATAAGGCAATTACAAGAAGATATGATGGAAGATTTAGCGAATGACCCATTCGGAATTGGACCGAAAATCGCGGCTCAACGTGTTGAAGATGAAATATCTCGTATGAAGAGAGGGGAAGTACCATTGAGTCAATTGATAGTAGGTAGAAGAGTACGATATGAAACTGGTAATCATCGTGTAATGAATCTGACAGCTGCGGCTCTTCTCCGTGCCCGAGCGCTAGAACAAATCACACCTCCTGGAAGGAAGGTTCGTTTTGCCGTAACAGGTTGGAAAAGAGAACAGCCTACCGACAGGGTGCGATTACAATCAGAAATAGACTCAGGAACGAATTCCATTTCAGGACAAAAAGGAGATGCTGAATTCTATACTCCACTAGCTGTTCGAGCCGCCACTTCGATACTATCTCCCTTCGGTTGGAATGAAGATGTTGTAACTGCAGGCTCGAAGAGGCAATCTAGTCTAGAGGTTTGGATGTGACGGAATTCCAGAAGTGAGGTTTGACCAAACGGCAATTGTGCCCAAATCATTTCCCTATCAAGGGACAAAAGGTGTAATCTCTTTCTTGCCAAACCACCATTAGATTTTTTCGAGCGTGGTTCATCAATCCTAAGTATATCATCTGTAAATTGTCTCAGAATCTCGCGCATATCCTTGCTTAACGGTGGTGATGAATTACGACTTGATGTGAGAACCACCAAGGAATTCGAATCTTTACTAATATCCCTACATCGTTGAAGTGTTGCCTTCAACAAAGAGCGTCCCTCCGATTTCTTAAGTTGAGCATCCATAAACATCCTAGGTATTTGTGAAATCACGATTATTCTTCCCTCTATCAGTCTATTCGGTGAATTTTTTGATCCGGCTTCATTAGACAGTCGTTGAATAATCGACGCTGTTTGGTGAGCTGTGAAACCACGACATATATGGAAATTCGACAATACTTCACGATTTTTACAACCTCGTATTCGCAACAAAGGAAGAAGAGGGGAAGGGTCGAATGCCATCCCTCCATCAATCCAATGTACTGGTATAGATTCAGACAAATCGTTAGCAACCATTCGTAATAACGCACCTTGGAATTCCTTTCTATGTTGATCAATAAGAAGGACAGAGGGCACCTTTGGTTTTGGTAATACTAGATCTATTGCTGAATCACCCCAAGAAATACTCGTTGGCCGAGACATAGTCTGAAGGCAATACAAATCACCTATCAATCAGCCAACGAGAGAGAGGTATTGAGTCGGTTAGTGAAAGTAATGCTTCACAATAATTGAGATTCGTCGTCTTCGTTTGTAGGTTGATTTTGGTTAATTGGTTTAGGATTGGATGTAGGCATCAATGAAATCGCGAGTAAAACGAAAATAACCATGATTGCATTGCTAGGTTGAACGAGCCAAGAAAGAGGGCTATCCCCGTTAAATGATGATTGTGCAGTAAGTGTAACAGGAACTCTTTGTTCTAGTCCAAAGGAGTCGACGAAAACGATTTCACCTTCTGCAATCATACCTGGATTCAATAATCCATCAGGGACTATGTTTAGGACGATTTCAGGGCATGCTTGTAATTCACCAGCGGTTTGGACTGTGGCTATTCGAGAGAGTGCTCCCTCGACTGCGATAGAGTATGTTCGTGAACCTTCACCCAAGCAAGATGTGGATAGTTTGAGCTGGGAGTTTTCATCCCAAGGAATAACCGCAGTAAGGTGTTCCGAAGTGATTCTATGACCTATGGAATACCAGTCTAAGTCAATTTGCCAATTCTCTTCCCCTTCACAACCAATTGTGCCTCGAAGATATCCTGAACCCTGAGCCATTTGGTTGGCGGTAGCAAGTTCTACTGTAGATTCCCCTTGCTCAATTGAAACGATTCTTGGAGCGAACCCTTCTGAATTGGTTGAAGTATAGACGTCAATTTCTAATTGACAAGGAGTTTCTGCAAATACTGTGGCAAAAATTGTTTCTTGTCCGAGAATTTCCAAAGGACCTCTAGGAGGCAATACATCGACAGTCGTAGGATTTTCAGGATAATCGAAATTAATTGTTGTCTCTTCAGAATTGATACTCTCAATTGTCGCTGTCCATTGTACCAAACGACCTCGACTATCTCGTATTTGCATGCCATTTGCTCCCAATTGATCTCCTTGGGTAAAAGCGTCCCCGGGTGCGCCACTATCTCGGCCTCGTTGCAAGGCCGCATCGCCATCCGCTTCGAGAATTTTCAGCCACGCCTTTTCCGGGTCCGTGTTGACAAGGTTGTTACCTTCATCGCCATTATTTTGATCTTGAATTTCGACAATGACTCCATGGCCAGGCAGGGCCGAATCGAATCCCGAATTGACTCTAAGTGTGAATCGGACCCATTCATTTGGTGCAATTGGAATTTCAAGGTATGAACCTCCTTGAGATATTCCTTGGATAGTATAATTGGAAAAATTCGGATCTACCTGAATACCTCGCTTGACCCCAATTAGGTCAAGAGTAGAGGAGGAGGGCAGGGCAGGTATTGCACCATTGCCGTTCCAATTACCACTAGCCATTATCCCCCAGTCACCAATGCCATTCCAATTACTGGTTGGCAAATCGCTGTGAACATCATACAAATCTAAAGCACCCATTTGGTGTAACATTTCATGCACAACTGTACCTACACCAGAATGTACTGAAGCGATTGTGAAGTGTTCAATTCTCCAATCTCCAATTTCTAATGGTTCTTGCATTCCTGTGAAGTGGCTCCAAAGTGAATCAGTGCCACCATTCATTTCCTGAGGTTGTGCAGAGTGCAGAATTAGTATTCTGTCGATTACTCCATCCGAGTTCGGGTCCCAATTGGAAAGGTCAATTCCTTGTAGTTGGTCTGAGGCAACATCACGAAGCAAAGTTTCAGCCCCATTCCCATCTGCACCATGATCTCTCTCTCCGGCAACATCTTCACCCCAATTTTTGACTCCATATGGTGCTTGCCAAACTTCGTCAAATAATGTCACTGATAATGACGAAGACCCAGCAGTCATTTGGTCAATGTATTCCTCAGCAGAACCATCTCCGATTAGAATATCTGAGGCGGTTGTAGTTGAAAATTGGTCATTCGGAAATTCAACTTGAAGGACTAACCATTGTTCATCAATCTGAACTCCCAATAATGGAAGCCCACTATCGTCATCATTGGACACTCGATTGGAGGCCCAATTATCGACCATATCGGAATTAAAATGCACATATATGGCACCTAGCAACAACAAAGCCACTAGCCCTGCCCTAAGTCCCTTCATACCGATATCGAACATCTCCGTTCCCTTGAAGGGAACGGATTGTTGAATTGTCTTCGCTTCAATTTCAAGGCAATCTACGATATTCTGACGAGTAAAACTGCAAAGATTGTTTTCTCCAGTTTGGTAAATTAGAATTGTCTTCATCTAACCAATTTAGTCCGTCTAATTCAGTTTGATTGGATTCAATGTAAGAGCGAATATCGATTGGTAAAGGATATCCATTACATCCAGTGATAGTCAAGCGAGTGAGTGAATTGCGTTGCACCATTTCTCTCAATGCCAATTGTTCATTTTCGTCCAAACATAGCGCACTTGGTCGTAGAATTGGTATTTTTTGGTGCAACCAATTTTCCTTAAATGACGGGCAAGCCCCATCACATGAACAGTCAACTAAAGCTATTTTTTGAATAGTACCATCTTTGTTGACAAACTGGGTAAATTCTGGATTACGCGGTCCCAATGGACCTTTTGGCACTGTTCTAGATATTACCTCAGCAGTTACCAATACTAATATTGCAATCAAAATTCTAAGTCCCTCGAAAATTTCTGGTAGGGTCAAAATTAGCAAACCACCGACAATAGCAAAGACTCGGTTTCTAAATCTACTCCGGCCTTCTTCAACCAAACCAAATAATCTTGAGAGGGAAAGGAATAGTGTAGAAGTAAATGTAAGAATTAAGATCCAAGAAATACCACTAGCCAAAGAAAATAACTCTGATGCGTCATATCTCGGAGTGACTGAAGAAATAGAGTCTAGTTGAATACCTGCTTCGATGTAATAAGGAATCATACTAAACCATACCCAATACAAAATGCTCGGAACAATTATTGCATTCAAAATCAAGTATGTATCTAGCCACCTCTTCTCATTAGGTAGAAGTCCTGCATTGGCGAAAAATCTCAAATCGAGAGAAAAAAATGGAAGTGAAATGACAGATGCAATAATGATTACAGCCATGAATCTCATTTCTATCCAATCATAAGGACCATAGACAGATAGAGCGCCTGAGGGTGACTGAGAAAGGCTCCAATTATTGAGGATTGTTTCGACCCAAATTGTTGTTACTGCAGAAGCAATAAGAAATACAAACGCACTCCTTCGGATTAAAGAGTGTAAATCTTCCAAATGGCTAGTGACCGGTTTACGGTCTACTAGACTACTGTTTGACATTTTACATCACATCGTGGACGGTTGGCTCTGCTTTAGCCGAACGTACAGTTCGATACACCCCATATGAGGCCCAAGCGGCTATGAACCAAGCACATCCAATAACGAAGTCATGTTGACCGCCGTTGGCAGACCAGTCGACTGCAAAGAAGAAGGCAATGACTGCAACTAGTCCACGCCTGACACCTTGTGGATAGGCCAATTCCATGGCTAAGTATTCCGGACCTGGGCCATGGCGTCTTTCGAGGATTTCCCGTTGGAACACGGCGCCTACGATTAGGGCGGTAAGGGAAGTCCAGTAAAACAGGTTACCACTTTCAAATACTCTATCGGAAAGGTTCTTTTGTCGTTCTTTTTCTTTTTCAGCCTCACTTTCTTCAAGGACGAAGAGTGTTTGGTAATCACCAACAGCAATTGTTCGAGTTTGCAAGGTTGCATCACCATCTCCCGCTGCAATAGTACCTGGTGGATTAATCGAAAAAGTCAGAACATTCCAGTAATCATACTCATTTGGAATCCCGTCTCCATTAACTGAATTTCCGGCTATACTGAAGAGTATTGTATCTGAATCAGATGATGGTGCGGTCCAAGTGATGGTCCAAACTCCATCACTGGTTTCTGAATGTGATATAGCATTTTCATCTCCATCAGCTTCTCTAATCTCTTGTGAATCATCCCAAGAGAAAGTCCCAGCGCCATTATCTGTTAGGAGGAATCCAGCTTTGGTGTTACCGTCCGCTCCAGCCAGAGTTACAGAATCAGCCACTGTGATTACAAACTCGTACGACTGATCTGATTCGTACATAACTGGGACTCCTGAGACCATAACAACGGCTCTGTCACCCGGACTGGAATAATGACAAGTACACCCGTATTTGGCAGTCTCTTGATTATCTGAATTAAGATATGGTGGGCCACCGCTGTTGGCGAATGCTGGGATTGCTAGTAATCCTACTAGGCATAGAGCAACAACGAGCTTTGTTGGACGCACCATCATCAAGACCTCCTGTTTTCGTTGCGACCTCGTCAAACACATAACCCTTGCTCGTTCGCCTCCCCTAGGGAGGCGGTGTAATCTACAACTCCTTTACTGCGGCATTGAGTTCGTTCATCATCTTCTTTCCATCACCGAATAGCATCATGGTTTTATCCATGTAAAATAAATCATTGTCTACTCCGGCATAGCCAACTGACAAACTTCTCTTGATGATTACAACTGTTCGGGCCATGTCTGCGTCGATGATTGGCATTCCAGCGAGTGGACCTTCTTTTGTTCTAGCGGCAGGGTTACAGGTATCATTTGCTCCGATAATTAGGGCTATATCTGCCTCTGGCATCTCAGGATTAATTTCATCCATTTCGATTAATTGATCGTAGGGGACATTAGCCTCGGCCAGTAGGACATTCATGTGGCCAGGCATTCTGCCTGCAACTGGATGGATTGCATACTTCACCTCGGTGTCAAATTTCTCTGATACTAAGTCTGCAAATTCCTTGACTTGGTGTTGACATTGGCTTACAGCCATACCATATCCAGGTACTATGATTACCTTCTGAGCACCATCAACCATCATCGCGACTTCGTCTGCGTCGCTTCCGACCTTTGTGCGAGTTAACTGTTCTTTATCAGACCCGCCAAACGCCTTGAAAAGAACATCAATTAGTTCTCTGTTCATGGCTTTACACATAATGAATGTTAGAATCAAACCACTGGCACCAACTAAGGAACCAGCGACTATCAAAACACTGTTAGAGATAATGAATCCAGTAAATGCTGCAGCAATACCAGATAGGGAATTTAGCAAGGATACGACGACCGGCATATCCGCGCCACCGATAGGCAATACCAACAATATACCGAGTAGACATGAAATTCCAATTATCGCAAATAGGTAATTGGTCTCAGTAGGTTCTTGGATTGACATATAGATTAGAACTAATGTGCTGAGGAATAACAAAGCCTTGACGGGATTTAACCAAGACGGACCCCAGGTAGGTGTGCGAATCCATTTACCAAATAATTCCACGCCACCCTTGAGTTTTAGCATAGCGAGTAAAGACCCGGTTAGCGTCATCCAACCAACCAATGCTGAAAGTCCGGCTGCGACTACCATGACTTCTAGTTCGAGACCTGTAGGAATTTCTAGTGTATCATCCTCGATGTATTTCCAGGATTCTGACAGAGCCACCAAGGCTGATGCTGCACCACCAAATCCATTGAACAAAGCGACCATTTCAGGCATCCCTGTCATCTCGACGCGGACAGCCATAACCCAACCGATTAAACCGCCTAGAAGTAATCCGCTTCCAATCAAAATCCAACCTTCAATACCATCTCCTAGTTCCATTTGTAGTACTGTTGTGAGAACCGCTACAAGCATCCCCATTGCGCCTAATTGATTTCCTCGAGGAGCTGTTCTAGGGTGGGATAATCTCTTCAAGCCGAAGATGAATAGAGTCGCCGAGAGCAGGTATCCAAGGCCAACCCATTGATCATCGATCATCATTGACCACCCCTTTTCTTTCCAGCTATCATATTCAACATTCGATTAGTTACTGCGAATCCTCCAACTACGTTGATCATCGCGAGTACTAATGCTATGAAGGCAAGGATTCCACTGACTACTGTGTCGCCACCTTCGTAGGCGACATTCGCCCCTAACAGAGCACCAACTATACTGATTCCAGAAATAGCATTAGCTCCACTCATTAGTGGGGTATGAAGAGTGGCGGGGACTTTGGTGATAAGTTCGAATCCTAAGAAAATAGACATTACAAAAAGCGTTACTGAACCAATTAAAACCGTAGGCTCCATTACAACACACCTCCTAGTTTGCTCTGTTTAGGATGTATTTTTCCATCTGAACATATCAAAACCCCTCCCATTCCAGGGACGTAGAAATCATCTCCTTCAGGAGCACCTACTAATACATCGTCTTCATCTGAAATTACTAACTCGCCATCAATAAATATCGATGTAATGAAAGTGGTAAGGTTGTTTGAATACAACATGGAGGCTGTGTTTGCCAACGTGCCTGGGAGATTTCTCACTCCGATTATTGTTACACCGTTTTCTGTGACAACTGTTTCACCCGCAACTGTATCTTCACAATTCCCTCCGACATCAGCATTCATGTCAACAATAACAGCACCGGACTTGAATGATTCAACAGCACTACTCGGTACTGTGATAGGTGCTGGCCTTCCAAAAATTCTGGCAGTGGTTACAATGATGTCGGCATCGGAAGCGACTCCGCAAACTGTGTCATTGACTTTCTGAATGAACTCCGGAGTGAGTGGTTTTGCATAACCAGCTTCATCTTCGAAATCATCCATACCATCAACCTCAATGAATCTCCCCCCAACAGACTCTATCTGTTCTGCGGCTGACTTCCTCACATCGGAAGCATAGACAATTGCGCCAAGTCTCTTTGCGGTTGCAATGGCTTGTAAACCAGCAACGCCACTACCCATAATCACAACTTTCGCTGGCCTCACAGTTCCTGCAGAAGTGGTCATCATCGGGATTCCCTTTGGTACTGAGGCGGCGCCCAAGAGTACCGCTTTGTATCCTGCCAGATTGTCTTGACTTGAATTTACATCCATGGATTGTGCTCTTGACAACCTTCGAGGAATCATATCCATCGACAGAAGGGTGATTCCTGCATCCAAGCAAGCCTGAACTTTTTCAGGATGACGAAACGGATCGGCCACGCAAGCGATGACCTGACCCGCATGAAGTTCAGAGACATCTGGTAAGTGAACGGAAATAATTAGCGGAGATTTTAGGACTTCAAGTCTGTTTGAGATAATTGCTCCGTTTTCTTCGTATTCGGAATCATAATGATTTGCGGAAATGCCAGCATTAGATTCCACCACTACTTCAAACCCAGACTTACTTAATTTACGAAGCGATTTCGGCACGATTGCAACCCTTGTTTCGCCTTCAGGTTCCTTCAACACACCTAGTCTCATACAAGTCCCTCGGTTCCTAATGAGCCATAGGCTCATGTCAGGTAAGCATTGCGAGCGGAATTAGATTATTGAATGAAACGGAATAGTCGCCTCATCAAAAATATAGCAACCAAATTAGAACAGAATAACATAAGCAATTCCGAAGACCGCCACATCGGCAATAGCATGAGATATCCAGCAGAGGAAAAGTGAGCGGTGACGTAGCCACAATAATGACCAAATCGCTCCAGCAATAAATATACCAATACTGGAAATTACATTTTGCC
Source organism: Euryarchaeota archaeon UBA19 (assembly GCA_002502175.1). Taxonomy (GTDB): domain Archaea; phylum Thermoplasmatota; class Poseidoniia; order Poseidoniales; family Thalassarchaeaceae; genus MGIIb-O1. The sequence continues at coordinate 25,812 of DAPQ01000060.1, forward strand.
AAGGCTCAAAATAATAGCCCAACAATACCGTGTGGTGTAAAGTAAAGATTGCCGCTGAAAGTAATACTGTAACCGATTCTCGGCCTGTAAATTCAAGGATTCGATCTCCGATAAATTGTCGGAAGACAAATTCTTCCACTAGACTATTGATAGTTATCCAATAGAAAACCCCGAGGAAAAATATGTGAGGATTCAATAATCCAGTACCTCCGATTTCCTGCTTCATCAAATCCACGTCAAGCGTATCACCAAAGATTAGGAAAATAATCCCAACAGCAAGAAAAATTAGGATTCCTGAAACTATTGATTGGTACATTCCTTTAGAATTGATTTCACCCAATGAAAACCGACTTTCTTCAATCCGATATATCCAATATATCGGTATCAGAATAATCCATAATTTCGCAAAAATAAAGAATATTTGAGACTGTAATTCGGATTCACTCCATGAAAAGGAGAATAGAACTGAAACAGTAGGCATTATTGAGACAAGAAACAGGACAAATATTGACAGATGACCTTTCTGCATCAACCCGTCTAATTCCCTGTATGTGATTAGTATTAGGGCGGCATACGACGAACCTAACGCTCACTAAAGGCTAAGCGTGTAATTCTAATCCCGCATATTGAGGATAACAAATGCAAACTACGCAAGAGGGAGAAAAAGCAGCAATAAGGGTCGCCATTACTGGAGCTGCTGGTAACATCGGCTATGCTTTATTGTGGAGAATTGCTAGTGGTGATTGCTTTGGAAATAATCAACCCGTAATTTTACAGTTGCTAGAAATCCCACCAGGAATGCAACGACTTGATGGAGTAATCATGGAACTACGAGATTCTGCTTTCCCATTGGTACACGACATTATTGGCACCGACGATCCAGAGGTTGCGTTTAGTGATGCAGATGCAATTTTCCTAGTCGGTTCGCGTCCACGGACCAAGGATATGGATCGTGCAGATCTCGTCGCTGCTAACGGGCCCATTTTCGTGGGCCAAGGAAAAGCAATAGATGCTGTTGCATCACCTAATGTCAAAGTCATCACCGTAGGTAATCCATGCAATACGAATGCACTAATTGCATCGGCAAACGCTGCAAGTATCCCTAGTAGACAATTCACCGCCATGACTAGGCTTGATCAAAACCGTGCGGTTGGGCAAATCGCGGAACAGGCTCGCGTTCCAGCATCGAAGGTAGAAGACGTATTCATTTGGGGTAATCACTCAAACACTATGTATCCAGATCCAAGGTTTGCAAGGGTAGGCAATGAGTCCGTTACTGATTTATTCGATAATGAATGGTTACAAGGCGCCTTCCTAGATACTGTAGCAACCCGTGGTAAGGCAATTATCGTAGCACGTGGTGCTTCTTCCGCCGCATCAGCTGCTTCCGCTGCGGTAGACCACATGAGAGACTGGTGGCAAGGTTCCAATGGCCGGATTGTATCCATGGCACTACCATCAGAAGGATGGTACGGAGTTCCAGAAGGCTTAGTGTTTAGTTTCCCTTGCCGATGCGAAGGTGGAGAAATTAACGTGGTTGAAGATTTACCTATTGATGAATTCGCCCAAACCAAGATAGATGAAAATGTCAAAGCTCTACTCGAGGAACGGGATGCGGTAAGTGAGTTGTTGTAATCAACGACTGTCAAATATCCATACTAAATCATTTGAGAGACCGAATGATTAGCCGTTGAGTTCATTTTCTAAATTAGTCTCGCCACCAAAGATGACCGAGCCTCGTCGTCATATCCATCTTGAACACGATGGTAAATTACTCCTAGTAGATCTACAAGGAAAAGGACCCGCAATACCTCAAATGGGAAGAAAAGGAGATGGCGGATTCTCGATTCGCCTCCCAACTCCTGAAGAAGCGAAAGGAATGGGTTTGACCTGGAATACTAAGCGAACTAATCGATTTAGATTAGGACAAGAAATGCATGAGGTTATTGTCGCTACTCCTGAAATTACTTGGCCTGGAGAGTGGGCCTGGAAAGATGCTGTGATTAGCGACAGTGAGGTTGACCCTGTGGCTAGAGAATCTGTATATCGGACTCTACATAGAGTAGTCAGCAAAGTTGTAATTACTAATCCATCTAATCAGATACTTATGGCAAAAGTAACTCGAGGATTTTTCACAGGCTGTTGGACCTTACCGGGAGGTTTTGTCGACTATGGCGAGCATCCTAGAGTGGGAGCTGAACGTGAAGCATTGGAAGAACTGGGAATCGACATTCGCATACCAGACCCTATTGGGGAGTCGAGTGAGGGGTATGGCACAAACTCCGAGTCAATTGTCCGACAGGAGATTTTCACGCCTGATGGTATTTGTTGGCTTTCATTTACGTACAAATGTGAGGCGGATATTCCAGCAGAGAAAATAGTACCAAAAGATGATGAAATAGAGGAAGCAAAATGGTTTGATAAACAGGAAGCATTATCCGTAGCCGTTTCCCTTTTTGATATTGAAGCCATAGAGAAATTCATTTGATAATTTTACCGCTTTCGCCGATTAGAGAAGAAGTGGTGGGCCTGCCTGGATTTGAACCAGGGTCAAATGGTCCCAAACCATCTAGCATAGGCCAGACTAACCCACAGGCCCGTGAGTAACATGGCCACCTAAGTCGACTTTATGGAGTTCACGCTAACCATTTCCACTCATCTTGAGCAGTTCTTTGGACCACTCCCTGTAATTCCGCCATACCAATAATTTGTTCAGGAGATGGTTCTGTAACTCCTTCTGTTTCTAGACTTACTCGCAATGATTTCAGAGTTAACACACCTCTTTCATCTGTAGATTGTTTCAGTATTCTGAGAATCATTCCAGCATTTGCCCTATCCCTTGTCTTCAATTGTTTACGCTTTTTTTCGTTTAATTTTGCCTCTATCTCTTGACTAATTTCTGAAGGTAGGTTGGCGTTTGCGACCGCTTCGGTTAATTTAGCAGGATCTGTGAATACCGCAGTTGTTGTGATTTGGCTAGATTCGCCACATCTACTGCAGGATGCTTGAGTTCCTTGTCTAGCCCCAAACGATTGGCCGCATTTGCATCGAAGTAGTAGCCAATTACTCGCCATAGCCTTTGCTGAAAAGTGATGGTTCAATATATTGTCTTGGGGCTATAGAAGCCGAATTAGGATTCTAATTGAAGAAATTAAGCGTATCCCTAATGATGCAGGACCATTGGGGGTTAACGTGCAAAACGCTCGAATTGTCTTCGGTTGGTTGGCATTTCTTATTCTAATCGTCTTTTCGATTTACTCATTTTTCGAATCCGGCTCTATAACTATCGAGGCATGGATTTCGTTACTTCTTTCTCCTGCGGCCCTTGCATTCGCACTTAATCGAAGCAAATGGTGGGAAAGAGATACTATTCACCCTACAACAATAATAGAGGAAGAAAGTGTAGAGACATCTTCAAAAAAAGAAGTCCCAAATCCGGAAGAGGATGGATTCGATATCCCTGTAATGTAAGGGAAATCGGTCAATTGCCCCAATATGCTTCCCGCATGGCTTGATTGGCTTCCATACATGCAACAACATCTGCAGGACGCTGTGGCATAGAATCAATTCCTGCTAAGTGATTATACAAAGGTTGTATGTTGGATAAATTGACAACACCCCATCCAACTTGTGTACAAGGAGCAACAGGTGAAATTGGCAATGTGCCCGAAGTTGGATCCCATGTTGATGCACTAGGATACCACGCGGACAAATTTAGTGCATCACGGATATCGTCATTGGAGATGGAAAGATTTGTGCCGTTAACAAGTAAACCACTTCTTTCTTCTGAAGCGCCACTCATTAGGTCTCCTGAATCTTCTCGTAACATAGTCAATACCATGCTAAGAATTCCTGCTGTCCTAGGTGTAGCAAAAGAGGTACCAGATGTTTGATGGTATCCATCTATGTCGTCATGATTAGGTAGCATCTGAGTCCAATCAGCGGCAATATCTGGATAAGAACCACTCATAGTTTCCTTTTGGTCATCTTCCTCTTCCGCATATCCAGATACACCAATTGACCAAGGAGGGCCGGCGGTGGGGTCTTGCACTGCGGGAGAAGGAGTATTGTCTGCAGCTCCAGTGTGGATTTTCTTATTTTCAACGACCGCAACTCTCGTTGAGTCCTCGATTCCAGGCACTGGAATTGAACCAATTGGGCCAAATGAAGTAGTGATTATGTCCACTAGGGGTTGGTTGGCGGCAGCTAATACTGCAGCGTCACTAAATCCTTCGACAAAGAAAATTATCGCGTCAGGGTTAGCATCCAATACTGCGCCAGTAACTGCGGTTCCATGACCATCAGAAGGATCGTCTAGGATAGGGATGTCCGTCCCGTCATCTGGTGTTGTAGCAATTATTCTGGTGCCGGGAAAATACACTATATCCGAGGAAGTTATTACATCCCAACAAGTTTCCCTGTCGGCCTCGTATCGTTCTTCCCATGTGCCCTCCGTAGTGATATTACACCACATAGTTACGCCTAGCCCATCCAACATCCAGTCTGGTAGAGTCTCATTTAAGACGAAATGATTGTGATAAACATTGATTCCAGTATCAATTGGAGCAACTATACTGTACGCATTGGTAGTTTGTTCGTCAATAATTTCTACTTCATCGGGGTCATTAGTATGTATACAACCCACAAGTGCTGAGGATAGCAGTACCAATGAGACAACGGCCCAGGGTGCAACCCTCATGACTCATCGGCTAAGGCGAATATGTTTGAGGTTGATGTATAGTTGTCAAAGTCAAAATTTACTTCAATCTAAGAGTTTCAAGGTTTGCCGGAGCATAGGTTTGAACCCTAAATTCATCTCTTAGACCTTGCCGGAATGCATTGCATGTTTTAGCGTCTCCATGATGGCAGATTATTTTCCTAGGCGTAGGGTTCAATGCTTTCACATAATCCATTAATTGTCGCCTGTCAGAGTGCCCACTGAATCCATCAATTGTTACAACATTACAGGCAACAGGGACCATGTGGGTTTGTCCCTTGTCCATTAGTGGAACCTCTGCATGGCCTTGTTGTAGTCTGCGTCCAAGAGTTCCAGAGGCTTGATATCCAACAAAACATAATGTGTTATTTGTTTCAGGAGCCCAGTGCTTGAAATATTCGATTATGGGTCCTCCGGTCATCATTCCTGAAGTTGCCAAGACGATACATGGAGATGGGTCGTAAAGTAATTTTTCTCTTTGTTCTCTACTATCTACCTGCTTGAACCAACTTGAATTGAATGGATTTTCTTCACCCCCCTTCAATACCTTACTACGTAATTCACGATTGAGGAAATCCGGGTGGCTAGCGTGAATTGCGGTTGCCTCTGCAATCATTCCATCCAAATAAACTGTTACCGGTTTAATCTCGCCGGATTTGAACAATTGATCTATTGCAATCATCACCTCTTGCGAACGTCCTACTGCGAATACTGGACAGAATATTTTACCTCCCCTCGAGAGAGCTAATTTTACCAAATCTTGCAATTCCTGTGTAGCGTCTGCTCGATTTGGTTGGAAATCTTGCGCGCCTCCGTATGTTGATTCGATAACTAAGGTCTCGACCTTTTGGAACCTTACTGTTGCAGCATCAAATAACCATGATCTTTCGTATTTGATGTCACCTGAGAAGAGCAATCTATGTTCAGAATTTCCTTCTCCAATCTGCATGTAAACACTAGATGAACCAAGGATATGTCCTGCGTTTTCGAGAGTGATTTTTACATCTGGAGCAATATCTGTCTTATCGCCCCAGCGAATGTCAACAACGTGTTTGATACATTCTTGTATATCCGCCTTTGAATAAGGTGGATCTGCGCCTTCTGCTTGGGAGACTTTGATGTAATCCATCTGCAATAATGTCATCAAATCCCTAGTTGGTGGTGTGCAATATACCGGCCCTCGATATCCATACCGGAATAGAACTGGAAGCATGGCTATGTGGTCAACGTGAGCATGGGTTAGTACGATTGCATCGAGATTATCTAAAGGAAGTAATTCTGGTGCATTGAAGAATGGCTGAACTTCACTACGATTCATCGTTGGCTTAGCACCACAATCAACGAGAACTCGTGATTCATTTGTTGTAACCAAATGCATTGCTCGGCCAACTTCTCGATATGAACCTAAAGCGGTCAGTCTAACCCATGGTTCCCCAGCTCTTTTTGGACGATAAATTCGGGTACCAAATTTCCTCAATAGGGATTTTCTTTCATCGGCTAATTCTTTTCGATATCTTCGGATATCATGTTGAGTTCGGCTCTCAAAGGCCGGAGCGCGTTCTACCGATATTAACCAGCCAATTTCATCTCTGAGATTTTTGATATTGATTCCCTTAGGGCCTACAGCAGAAGCAGGATCGTCACATTCCAGAGTAACTTCGGATAATGCAGGGTCGAGCCAAACATTCCTCACCTCAGCCTCAGGTGGAATAATTTCGTTTACCTTTTGCCGTACTGTATCTTCATCGGCGAGAATATCAGAGTGCGGTCTTACGATTACCCTACGCTTGACATTTTTCGCAATTTTTACGGTCAATGATTGGCCAGCGCCCCCGAAGGCTTCTGGTTGCTTTGTAATAATTGCAATCGAACCTGCCTCTACATCTACATCATAGTCGATGTTTTCAGGTACTAACTTGGATACCCTTTGTTTTACTTCTGTCAATGTTAATCTCATTATTCACACCTCAATTGAGGAACTCCACCCTCTACCAAAAACCTCGAAATGAGGTTGTAAGGCTAAATGCCGTGGAGTTTGTCTACAATTTGGAAAGCAGGTCTGAGACCTCTTTCTCTGTTAGCTGTTGGTAGCCTGCATCTTTTGTAATTACTGCAAGATCCATGCCATTTCCGCTTGCTGCATCTCTTTGTGCCGATGCCAAGAGGGCCTTTGCGGCTACCTTTAGTGCTTGATTCTGATTCATACCATCCTTGTACTGGTCTTCTAGGACACCGTACATGAATGGGCTTCCTGAACCGGTGGCGCAGTAAACGTCTGGAATTGAGCCACCTGCTGAGTCTATCGAATACACACTCGGACCATCTTCATCGGTTCCAACAATCAATAGTTGAACATAGTGTGGTCTACCCACTAGTATGTTAGCAGTTAATGTAGCAGCACCTCGGACAGTCATTGGAGCGTTACGCTTCAGTTCGTATAGCCTCAATTCTGCTGCAAGGGTTCGTGAAAGTGATTGGGCATGTCCTACAAGACCTGCAGTAGTGAGGGCGACGTTATTTGAAATTTTGAACAACTTCTTGACGCTCTTGTTTGCAATAAAGTGTCCCATAGTTGCTCTATGGTCTGCTCCGACTACAACACCTCCGTCGAATGTTATGCCAACAGTGCTAGTTCCGGTCTTGACGGCGTCTGCTTCTGCGTTCATCTGATTTCACCGCACGGAGAGTTCCCTGCGGATTGCACTCAAATCCGGCCCCTTATCAATCCGACGGGGTGTTAGTGAGGGAATGTGCTCAAACTTGTAATTAGGCCTCGAGCGAAAATGTCTCTTTCAACATAGGTCATTAATTGGGTATTTCCATCCAACATTAACCGTATTACTGAAAGAGCCTACCACTCCGGAATGAATTATGGCGAAGCCTACTAGGTCCGAACCCAAATGGATCGAGATGCCTAGTTTACCTTCTCAGTCTCGCGACTTTTCGTTAGATCCAGGTCAAGATTACCATGACTTGGGTGAGCTATACGCAGATGCGCCAGTGGCTAGAGGAATGGGCGATGTTATTGTTCACAGAGCCATTTTAGATGATATTACAGGAATTCCTAAACTACTAGATTGGTTATCCGATGGTGATATCGTAATATTAGAAATGTCGCGCTTAATCACAGTTGAAACCGAATTAAGAATTGCAGTAGATAGAATCCAATCTTTTGTAGAAACCGACTTATCAGGAGAAGTGATTAGATTGGGCACCTCAAGATTGTTACTCTTACCATCAACATTTGCTATATCCGAGGAGCAAAATACTGCTTACTGAGGTGTGAATTTGGAAAGCTCTCTTGATTATCCTTGTCCAATTTGTAATGCACAGAATGGATTAATTCTCAATGTTCACACCTCAGAAATACCATACTTTGGCGAACACACAGAGATGACTATCATTTGCAATGAGTGCGGTTGGAGGCACACCGATTTCATACCCTCGGAAGGAAAAAAGCCAAGCGTCTGGTCACTGGTTATCGACAATTCAGAGTTAATGACTACCAGAGTGGTTAGATCCTCATCATGCACAGTGAGAATTGTCGAATTGGGCTTGGAAGTAGAACCAGGCGATAATGCAACAGGGTATATTTCCAATGTAGAAGGAGTGCTAAAGCGGTTTTCCGATGCTATCTCAATGATACAACGTGGTGCAATACGAGATGGTCAAGAAGGAAAAGAAAAAGTTGAATCCTGTCAAGAATTAATTGACAGAATATCTAGAGTCAAGAATGGGAAAGAGACTGTTGAACTATTGTTACTAGATCCGAATGGGCATTCTCAAATCTTGCATGAATCGGCTACATCAACAGAGTTGTCCGAAGAAGAAATCGCAGCCTTAGCCACAGGCCCTCAGATACCCATTTTCGATTCAAGCGACTTTGAAGAATAGTCCCTTATTTTGCGTCGGGCGCTAGGAATTCCTCAAGGCGTCCTTCCCACATATCTCTCTTATCGGCTAATTGAGAAAGCCATTCGCTTGCTCTATCGATACAAATCTGCTTCATTTCTCCAGCCAATAGTTTTCCAGATTCGTATTCTCTGGCAATCCTTGTTAATTCAGAGTCGTCCTCTTCAAAGAAGAATTGTAAATATTGGAATGCAACATCCTTGGAACAATCGCCACCGAGTCTTCTATGTTCCTCTACAGTTGGTTGACCCCCACTAAACGCCCGCTTTACCTTCTTGCTCATCTCATCGTGAGTATCGTCCATGAAAATTGTAGTTTGTGGCTTAGAGGATGACATCTTATCTCCAGTAAGCCCAATTGCAAATCTGTGGTAGGTAGAACTTGGAGGCATTAGGCCCATCCCACCCATCTGACGTTCGAGTCTAAGTACACACATTCGGACCTGAGCTATATCGGAGGTATTTGCGCCAGGAATGTCCAATGTTCCATGTTTTGGATTTGAAATTAAATCAGAGTAACCCATTGGGGCTAATGACCCCTTTAGTCTATCAAAAATTGACTCCCTTACCTGTCTATCCACCCGACCATTTGGCGAAACTCCGAAGGCTTCTGAGTTACTATCCTGAACGGATAGAGAAACTGTCAAACCTCCTGATTTTCTCGGTTTTACGTTAAACCAATGGGTTTTCCCTGCAATACCTCTAGTCAGCCGTAAATGAGGGTCTTGGTCAACTCCAACTGGCACTACGATAGGTCGCAATCCTCCAAATTCTTCCAATTGCGGATGAATAATATCTCCAACCTGAACCAAAGGTGCTTGCACATGTGCTAAATTAGTGTCACCTTTGAAGCCATAAATCGCTTCAAATTCAGAAAGATTTGTTCTTCGCCCCAAAGAAAACGCAAGTCTCTGAACTTCGGGTCGACCACTTTGAAAATACACATTGGTAGTTTTTGGGTCAAGACCGAGTGCAGCGTAATTGTGGACATATTCCTTTAGAGCTGTTTTTCTTCCTTCTTCAAGGCTGGTTCCTCTAGTAGCTAATGCTTCAAGGTCGGCTACTGTTACAGTGATATCAGCACCTTGTTCCTGAAACCATCTAACTTGCTCGATAACCATTGAATGACCTAGGTGCATCCTCCCGCTGGGCATGAGACCTGTCAATACACCAAATGGGTCCGAGCGCTCCATGCATCCAGTGACAACATCGAGATCTCTATGTGCGAAAATAATCCCCCTACGATGTAGCATACTTGGATTAGGAACTTGAGTTAGATCTAGACTCTCTAAGCCGAATTGGTCACGTATCCGAGCATAATCTGTAGATTGCTCCGAGGACCAAGGATCGATGCGACCGGCGTTTCCCACACCCATACGAGAATACACTCCTCAATCAACTAATCGCCCATATAATGCGACAAATGCTCGACTGCAACTAATCAAGAACTAAACCGGCTTGGGGTAATTATGGCGGTTGTACATTGTCTAGGGACTGGATTGGTCGGTGCGTGGGTTGCAAAGCGTCTAGCAACACTTGGACACGAAGTTCACGCCTATGACCTTCAGCCGCATCGAGTCATGGGGATTGATGGAATTACGGTACATCAAGGAGATGTATTGGATAATTTGATGTCAATGAGCAATAATGCTCAGGTTGACATGGTTGTGAATATGTTACCGGGCGATATTGGGCATATGGCAACGACAGATCTCGCTGAAAGTAGGTATCGCGTGGTGGATTTAAGTTTCAGTAAACATACACCCGATAGAGATAATCAAAAGGCTCAGGATTACGGAGCAAGAATCCTTTGGGATGTTGGTATAGCACCCGGTTTATCGAATATGTTGCTAGCCGTCGCGGATAGGAAAATTGGACCTTTGGAAAAAGCTGAAGTTTGGGTAGGTGGAAACCCAACCGGGCCATATGGTGAATGGAAGTATATGGCACCATTTTCCCCCATAGATGTAATTGCAGAATACACTAGGCCGGCGAGGGTGATTCGAGAAGGAGAAGAAGTGATTCTTCCTGCGTTAACGCAACGTCATATGATAGATACCGGAGAACACGGTGAAATGGAGGCTTTTCTTACAGATGGTTTACGTTCCGTGCTGAAATCTATTCCTGCATTTGAGATGTCTGAATTCACCGTACGATGGCCGGGTCATATCCAGAAATTTATAGACGAAAGGGAAACTGGAGAATTGAACGAAGAGGAATTAATTTGGGAGTGGAATTATGATCATAAAATTCCTGAATTTACTTGGATGAAGGTTAGAACTCAGTCAAGAACCGGTGAAGTCATGGAATGGGAAGTTGAGGATCATGGGGGCGACGATGGTCATTCTATGGCCCGAGCAACCGGAATGGTGACTGCATGTTGTGTAGAAGCATGGTTGAAAAATCCAGATATGTTACCTGTAGGTGTCCACGCACCAGAAGTATTGGGAAACCATACAATTTCCCAAATAATACGAGCTATGAAACTCAATAACGTACGAATAGACGGCCCTGAAATATCGTTAGAATAGTTGGAATTAGTATAACTTTATTTTTACGCGAACAAGATAATAAGTGTGAAGAAATACAGGTTGTTCTTATGGTATCGAACGATGTCCACAAGGTGGATACTAATCGCTCCAGTCTTGGCAGGATAATGTGGTTTAGTTTGGGACTATTTTTCACTGCTTTAGGACTAATAGGTATCCCTGTACCTGGACTTCCAACCACTCCTTTTATGATTTTAGCCGCAGCTTGTTTTGCTAAATCAAGTCAGAAATTCTACGACTGGGTGATTAACAACAAAATATTTGGTACGCATGTGAAGAATTATCGTGAAACCGGAGGGATACCAAGAAAAACAAAAAGCATAATATTGACCACAATGTGGATTTTTGTATTATTTGCGATACTAATTGCAATTCCCGATTCTGCCCCTCAAATATCACGAATTACAACATTTGTATTAGCCTTGATTGGTACGTTGTATATCGTTAAAATCCCTCCACTATAGGCAGCGATTGACTGGAAAATGCTTCATTAATCAGATTAGTAAGTCCTGAAATCCATAATGGATCATCGTTCAGACATTTCACGACGACTAACTCTTCGCCTCCTTCTGAAAGAAATTCCTCCCTTATTTCTATGTCAAGTTCTTCGAGGGTCTCTAATCCATCTGCTAAGAAAGCAGGGGATACAATAACTAACTTCTTGATTCCGTTCATAGCCAGGTTCTGAACTGTCTCTGTTGTAGATGGTTTCAGCCATTTAGCGGGTCCGAGCCTGCTTTGATAACTCATAGACCAATCAGACTTTGATAGTCCTAATTTTTTGGTAACCGCTTCAGTGGTAAGTGAGCAATGGTGAGAATAACACATTGAGTTAGCATCCAGAGAAAGTCCACAACAGTTTTCAACTTTCTGACAGTGTTTACCAGATTTATCTGATCGTTTTACATGAGATATGGGTAGACCATGATATGAGAATAAAAGATGAGAATCCTCTTGTAAATAAGGCCTTATTGATTCCACCAATGGGTCAATAAAATTAGGGTTATTTGGGAAATGACCTAGTTCCTTGGTCAGTGGATTCCAATTCATTTCGTTCATTTGCTTGTATGCAAACTTAAGAGAAGATTCTGTGGTAGCCTGCGCATGATGAGGAAATAAAGGGGCTAGTAATACCTCCTCAACTCCTGATTTCTTTAATCGTTCTAATCCATGACGAATACTTGGGTTTCCATACCTCATTCCTACTTCACAAACTGTATCATCCATGTTTTGTTCCACAGCATCTGTCATCTTTTGAGTTAAAACACGGAGTGGTGAGCCTTCTTCCATCCATATACTCTGATATCGGGGTGCTATTTTTTTCGGTCTAGTTTTCAGAATTATCCCCCTAACCAAAAGGTGTCTCAGGGGTGTAGGGATGTCAATTACGTCTGGATCAAGTAGAAATTCACGCAGATAAGTTCTGACAGATTCCACATTTGGTTCATCTGGGGTCCCTATGTTCATCAACAGAACCCCGCGCTTCATATCGTTCAATTACCCCCTCGTTGTTGTAATGTTTTGTTTTGAGGAATAGTTAATTCCACCAATTATCATTGTCTTTTTGATCGCGGGCTACCACCCATTTGATAGCGATTGGAGTCGCGATTAATATCCCGATAGCCAACACAGGTAGCCTCCAATCCATTTGCAATGCTGCAGGCCTCTCAATTAACCAAGTGAATCGAAGTGGTGAATTATGAAAATCAGAAGTCCAATCGTGTAGGTTTGTTACGTGGTGGCCGACTATACTTACAGAATGGTGTAATCCATTGAAAGTGACCTGCGGAGTATGCGAAATTGAAACTTCTTCGGATTCAAAGAAGAATTCGACAAAGACTCCTGGTTCTGCTGTAACATACGCTCCTCCATCTACTGGCCGAATACCTGTTATCAGATGCTTTTGAGCCGCAGGTATAACTAACGCCTCTTCGCCATCAAATTGTATACTTGTGGGAGGTTCTGACCATTCGAATAAGGCCGTACCCGGGACTGCCCAAAAAGAATCGGACAATGTTGAAATTCTGTATGTCTTTACATGTGGATCTGAGGTCAAAATTCTGTCATATGACTCTCCAGATATTTTGTGCCCATGCCACTCCCCCCAAGTGGTAAACCAAACCTCTTGAGATTTGAGCAAGGAAATAGCATCTTTATCCTCTCTGATTTTCATATCGTGCCATCTAGCAATCCAATAAATGCTGACTAGGCTGTCTCGTTCTGCGTTTTCTAAAGCAGACAAATTAGCTTGGCCTTTTTCAAGACTGGTTAATCGTTCTACAACATTTAGACCATGACCATCGCCTTCAATCCTATCTCCAATAATTGAAAAACCAGCCTCAGAAATTGCACTAGCAATATCTTCAGTCACTATACCGTTTGGGTGACCGAAGGAAATCGGTTGAGAGCCCCAACGTGATGCGTTGGTGAATCGATTTAGGTAATCTCTACAATCTTCAATGACCCAAGACTCCTCTCTCACATCTACTCCTTCAAACCCATGACAGCCAAATTCATCTCCGAGTTCAAGCCTTTCTGGACCGATGATATTTCTGAGCCAATTATCATCTTCCCATTCAGCAACAACTGCGGGTGCGGTCATTGGTAGCAAAATAATACAACACATAGCTAGACAGAGTACTCTAGGTATGCCCACAATAATGGGGGGCAGTATGTATCAGAAGAAGTCATCGCACTTACGCAAAGCAATAATGCAGAGCAGTAGTCGGAGGAACGATGCCCGGCTTGTCCGCTGATTCTTTGGAAACGGTGGCGAAATTGACCGGGCTTGAGGGCACTGGTATATCCCATTCAACCCCAATGTTTTACAAAGGTTTGATTGAATTATCACCATCATTAGTTAGAACGATAACTAATGTAAGTTACAATGGAGTAAATAGAATTCCAAAAAATGGACCCGCAATACTAGTTGGCAACCATACATCGCACATCGATCCAATTGTCAAAATAATGGGAGCAAAAAGACCTGTACATTATCTTGCAAAAGCAGAACATTTCGAAGACAAAAAATTCCAGAAACTGATGACTTCCACTGGACAGATTGAAACATTTCGAGAATCGGGGGGTGTGGAAGCATTAGCAAGTGCTGTGGACGTTCTTTCTGGAGGGAATGTCATGGGTATATTCCCCGAAGGAACTCGCTCCAGATCCGATAAACCACCTTACCTTTCTAGAGGAAAGACTGGTGTTGCTCGATTAGCTGCTAGGTTTCCTGAAGTACCAGTTGTACCAATGGCAATTATTGGTGCAAGAAAATTCATGGCACCAGGTTCTGCTGTGGTCAATCCATTGGCGAAAGTGCAAGTCAATGTCGATAACCCAATCACCTTTGGAGAGTGGTTAGGCGATGAATCCGGAGGGAATATGTCCGATGAAGACATTTCCAACATTGCTGATTTAGACGAGCATGGCCAAAGATCGATAATGAAATCACATTACAGAAGATTCACAGATCAATTAATTGAAAATTTGAGAGCTTTGGGGGCACCCTAATCCAAAGTTTTGATGCAAAAATTTGAGTCAAGATATCCGCATCCTTCATGGACTTCGGCGGTTCTGTAGGTTTAGTTGACATGGAGCAATACCTAGCATTCCTCGAACGAATCCTTGACGAAGGAATAGAGAAATCTGATCGTACAGGCACTGGAACAATTTCAGTTTTCGGCCACCAAATGCGATTTGACTTGTCTGAATCTTTTCCAGCCGTGACCACAAAAAAACTTCATTGGCCTAGTATAATCCATGAATTATTGTGGTTTTTATCTGGAGATACTAACGTTGCCTATCTACAGGAAAATAACGTTCGGATATGGAACGAATGGGCTGACGAAGATGGCGACCTTGGACCTGTTTATGGAAAACAATGGAGAAAATGGGAGACTAATGATGGCAGGGTCGTGGACCAAATTGAAAACGCCATTGAAATGATCAAACAGAACCCAAATTCACGAAGGATTATTGTTTCAGCTTGGAATGTTGGAGAATTGGAAGATATGGCGTTAATGCCTTGCCATGCTTTTTTCCAATTCTATGTCAACGAAGGAAAATTGTCCTGCCAATTATACCAAAGAAGCGCCGATGCTTTTCTTGGAGTCCCATTCAATATTTCATCATACAGTCTTCTAACCTGTATGATGGCTCAAGTATGCGGATTGCAGCCCGGTGAATTTGTCTGGACTGGGGGTGATTGTCATTTGTACCTAAACCACTTAGAACAAGCCAAGGAACAAATTTCTAGGAAACCACTTCCATTGCCTAAACTCAGGTTAGATGAGACTATCTCCGAAATAGATGGATTTACTGCAGAGAGTATTGAAATTCTCAATTATGAGCATCACCCACATATTTCGGCACCAATATCTGTTTGAGGTAATAATATGCGTATGTCGATGATTGTTGCTATGGATGAAGAGGGCTGTATTGGAAGGGGAGAAGGACTTCCATGGCGTTTAGCTTCGGACATGGCTCGATTCAAACAATTGACTGAAGGAGATGGGTTTAACGCCGTAATTATGGGAAGAAAAACTTGGGATTCACTTCCCGAAGCATATCGGCCATTACCCGAGCGATTAAACATCGTTATGTCAAGAGACACCGGATGGGAAGCGGATGGAGCAGAGACCGCTCTATACATCGGCCGGGCCATAGAAATCGCGTATGCGGATGGTTGCGATGAATGCTGGATAATTGGCGGGGCTCAGATTTACCAAATGTTTCTTGATCGAGTAGAAGAAATTCATCTTACAACGGTCCAAACCAATAATAGTGGCGACGTGAAATTCCCAGAATGGAATCGTACTGAATGGTCTGAGGAAGTTATTGAAAAATTGCAATCAGACTCCAATAACGAATACGACACTACATATTCCATCTGGACTAGGCGATAACATGAATTTTCGCGACTTGTTCGCAATCTTAGGCGGTTCATTTTTCGTTTATGTAGGAGTATTGCATTTCACAGATACTGAATGGTTCGAACCAATTGTTCCACCAATCCTTGGTTCAGCCGAATTTTGGGTAATTGCTAGTGGTGTAGTTGAAATTTTAGTTGGCGTTATGCTGATTATCCCCTCAATTAGATGGATAGGAGGATTTGCAAGCGCTACTTTGTTGATTTGTCTATATCCAGCAAATCTGTACATGTGGGTTAATTCTGTCGAATTAGGAGATGGGGCGTCATTATCTCAGACTGGAAATCTGGTGAGGCTCGTATTGCAATTAGGTGGAATTTGGATTAGTCTCTGGATTGCAGAATATACAATGGAAAAGGGGACGGAAACTATTGATTAAGGATTTAATCGTGATTCATTTGACTGCGATTTCTAAATTATTAACCCAGTTATTTTATGTTAAATATTGCCGAAATATTTGACGTCATCCAAAATGAAGCAGCCCCCAATTGTAGCCAGTCACCAGGGCCTTCAATTCCGTATACGAATACACTGATAATCCAGCATAGACTTGCAAGGGTTTGTCCTAGCCATTCAATACTCAGAATTTTTCCTATTCGAGTTTCATTTCCCTTCAACACGTCAAACACTCCTGTCCACAACAGGATAAATCGTCTAAGTACATCCCCCAGCCCCTGTAAGCCTCGACGAATTCATCAGTATCAATATCTAGGGACGATGCAATTGCTTGTGCGACGATTGCAAACCGTTGCCTGTATTTGAAAATGAAACAAAAAATATGACCGTCATGACGAACTGATGGCCCACAAAGGTACATACCAGGAACTATAGTTGATTCGTCACTATCATTCAGCAGGGGGAATCCATCTTCTCTTTCATCGAATAAATGTGACACGAATTTGTGACTTCCGTCGAATCCGCCTGCAAATAGAGGCTTAGAATCAGAATTGAAGACTTGACCATCTTTAGTTCTGACTTCGTATTTTCCGTCAATTAGATTGACTGAATTTACAGGAGTCTCTGCGTTTAATCGGACATTATTTTCAAAATTTGCATTTCTCATTCGTTCGAATGAAAAAGTAGACAAAGTAATACTTGGATCTGAACTTTCTTCGTCCCATGGGCTGTTAATGTCGAATAATACCACCTTTTTACCATTATTAGCAAGATGATATGCAGCATCTATTCCACTTTCGTATCCGCCAATAATTAGAAAATTATCCCCTTCTAAATCTGCATATCTCGAAACTGTTGCCGTATGCCTGCAAAATTCAACGCCTTCAAATCCATCAATTAGTGGATATTGATATTCGCCTGCTGCCCAAATTACATTCTTCGCCAGCAAGTTACTGTCAGCAATTTTTAGATGAAATAAACCGTCGATTTTCTCTATAGAATCTACATTTGTATTTTCTAAAATTGGGAGCTCAAAATATTCAGCTATATCCTGTAAGTGTTCAGCGTATTCCTTACCAGTAGGGTGCTCAACCTTCATACTAAATGCGGGAGATATTCCGATTGCAATTGAATTTAGATCTAGCATTCCAATGGAATTACTAGGAAATGACGGCGTAATGAATCGAGTCTCTTCTGGCCATGAAGAAAAAGAGGAACCTACTGTATCTCTATCAACAATCAGGAAGTTCTCAATTCCTGCATGAGCAATAGCAATTCCGACACCGATTCCCGCTGCACCTGCTCCGACGATAATTACATCATACGTTTCAGAGTCGACTTTTGGATTCGATTCTTCATCATCTTGAGCGACTTGCATGTCCAAGGCCATAGTTGGTCCGATATTATTAACAATTTAAAAAATACTAATAATATAGAGTACGAGATTTATTATGACAGTCGTAGAATTTTATCCAAATTCATTCCCCATCATATTCTGTAACTCTAATGCCTAGGTTACCTCGTCGAGCCTTTCTTTGCATTATTTTATCCATTTTCGAGTGGAATTCGGATTCTAAATCAATGTGCATTGCAAGAGAGTGACCGAGTATCAAAATCAACAAATCCGCTAATTCTTCAGATGCTTCTTCCTTTGGCTTTCCTTTAGTAATCGCCGCTGCAAACTCGCCTAATTCTTCAACGGTTAGAGCCACACGGTATCCCATATCATGTCCATTATTCTCAGGGTTAGCGAAGTCATGTTTACTATGGAAAGCGGCAACCCTAGCCATCATGGTAGCCCAAGAATCATCGGGCTTAGAATTCCATTCAACTTCCTTCCAATCATCTACACTCAACAGTCGGGTCATACATCGCCCAGTAATTGGAGAACCATCAAACTGTCTAATGTTCTAGAATCTACCACCTGGTGGATTTCTAGGATAATCAGAACCCGCAGGAAGAACATACGATAAGCCAACAAGAGATATAATAATTGACGAGAATAATACGGCAGAAAATATTCTCATTCTTGAATTTGCTTCATTTTGAAGTTTGGCACATAATTCTGCATCGGGTTGAGGGTTGTTATTTGGCAGACATTCCCTCTCATACTCCTTGTCTTTTTGATCCCACCAATCCATTCTATCCAATGCTTCGATGAAGAGGAAAACAGAGACTAAAAGTAGGATTAATCCTAATCTCTGGCCTTGCAATTTTATCCCTCAATAATTAGCTTGCAAGGCTTCGATACAATCTCTCACACGAGCACGTAGGGTTGCTGCCTTAGCATCAACTGCATGATGGTCGATTTCTGCTGAAGGGTCACCTGGAGTTCTACCCGCCGCCCAATTTGATGAACATGATATCGCCACATGAGGAATTCCTGTTTCCGCGATCAAACGTGACTCAGGACCAAGGGTCATTCCAACTACATCAGCACCCAAACGAACAAGCGCATCAATTTCAGAAGGCGATTCAAATTGAGGGCCGATACACTGCGCAACTACTAGACTGCTTGGAGTGTATTCTTGAGTCTCTGATAAGGTAGAGGAACAAATTTTACTGGCTTTTATATCAAACATTGAGGTTCTATCCGCATGGATAGCATCGTCATCATGGAAAGTCCATGGACGGATTGCTAAATCCAATACATCACCAGCCACACCAATCATACCCGGAGGTAAATCTTCAATCATCGTCCCTACAGAATTAACACTGAGAATTAAATCTGGAGAGAAGGACTTGGCTGCATGAATATTCGCCCTGTGTTCTATTTCATGAGGTGGTGTTCTCGCATCCCCTTCTCGGTGATGTCTGTCGATTAGGAGAACTTCCCCTAATTCAGTTTCAACCAATATTGTCGGAACCTCTCCCCAGTTTGATTCTACTCGGATTTCAGTATTTTTTCTTGAACTATCGGACATCTCATGAGCAATATCAGACATTCCTGTTCCACTAATTACGGCTATCCGCACCAAATTCTCACCTCGGTTTGGAATGGGCTTGGCCGCCCATATTTACCTCACTCTTGCAGACGGGAAATCAAATCTGCTTTCTTTCCTGAGACTGGTTTTCCAGCCTCCTTTAGAAGTCCCTTTAGTTCAGAAACCGTCATTGTTTCGTAATCAATCTCAGAGACATCGGATGATTCAGTATCCTCCTCTTGGGAATCTTCAGCGCCTTCCTCTTCCACTTCCTCAGATGCTTCTTCTGGCTCTTCATCTGAATCAGCCTCTCCAACCTCAGAAAGATCTGCAGATGCTTCTGCTGCTGCTAAAACATCGACTTCCTCTACTTCAGCGGCTGCAGCAGCGGCCTTCTCCTCAGCATGTATTTCATCCAAGGTAGGACCATCTTCTACGACTACTCCGCTTTGTAATAACTGACTGCGTCTAATCATAACGGTTCTGACGGGAGTGACCTTGGAAACCGATTCTTTGATTGCTGCTTCCATCGTACCATCGAGTAGCGCTTTTTGCAATTGAATCCAAGTTGAACTAGCACCCATAGTCAGGATTGTTTCTCTAGCACTAGCCCTCATTGCAGATTTTTGACTGGATTTTACACGAGATCTTGAAATTAGTAGAGGCTTGAATCTGACGTAATACCCATCATCGGTGACAACATCTACTGTGTCGTCAACCTTTCCACGATGACGGCGGATTTGGCGGCGAATGTGGTCTTTTAGCACGTTGTGTCCGACAAATTCAGTAAGCGCATCTCCACCGACAGATTCTGTTATTCGGAAAACTACCTGAACGTGCATCTTCGAAAAGTCGCCATCTAACTCATTTTGCATGATGTCGTATGTTCGACCAATTAGTTGTTCGGAGTCCTCTGCGAGGGTCTCTCCAATGACTCTGAATGACCAAGGATTACGAGGTGCTCGAATTGTGAACCAGCGCTTTGCCTTCCACTTGTCTCTCTGCTTGCGTGCCGCTGCCCTTGCTTTTGCGCCCTTTGCCATGAGAAACACCTCGTATCGGGGGCTACCCCGTATGCGAGCCGTGCGACCTGCCTCCAGTATTTGAATGAAAGCCCTAGAGTACCATCAACAGACAAGGGCGCAGCGTGGTCTTCAAGGAGTGATTGCTCCTGCCATTATCAATGAGTCTGCATAGCGTATACTGGAGAATACACTGTAGCGCTGTAGACGATCTTGAAATTATTGAGGCGGCAATGAGTCAACTATCCCCGGTAAAGACAGAGATAACTAGAGAGAAATCCAAATCCTATCATGGTGCTCCACAAATAATCCTAGCAATGAAAATAAATAACAAAAAAGCAGCAAAACAAAGCCTTCAATCATTAGGCAAGGATGTATTGAATCAGTTAGTTAGTAATGGCCTCGATTCTCATATTGATGATGACAAAATATTCCATGTTCGCGTCTCATTATCTTCCTTAGTGAATGGAGACATTCTATTAGCTGAGGGCTCGGAATGGAAATCTGCTGTAAAAGGTCGGTTCAAAATTGAATCGTATCCTGGACAAAATCCAGAAGAAGTTGTTAATCAGTTGATTGATGAAATAATATTGAAATGAATTAGGTTAACCTAAAATTTTTCGGACATAACAAGCAATTAAATGCCACCATTATACCCGGTTTTACATGACTCACGTGGTGACAAGCGCATGTGTTGCGCACAAGTATCAGGATTGTGTGGCAGTATGTCCAGTCGAGGCTTTCAGAGAAGCAGACTCATATTTGGTCATCGACCCTGATGAGTGCATCGATTGTGCTGCCTGTGTTTCCGAATGTCCTGTCGAAGCAATTTTCGCAGACACCGATGTACCAGATGAAGAAATGGAATGGATCGAGCGTAACGAGACTGAAAGTCTAGAATTAGAAATAGCAACTGGAGATTCACCAGTACTCGCAGACTGAAGATTCACCTTCTAGTGAACTTAAACATAGATTCATGAATAGAAGCCGGGAGGCTTGAGTATGACTCAGAGGGTTGACTTGGGGCAAATGCGCCACGGTACGGAGTTGTTGAAGCGGGGCTTCGCCAAGATGCAAGAAGGCGGAGTCATCATGGATGTCGTCAACGCTGAAGAAGCACACATAGCAGAAGATGCTGGTGCTGTCTCAGTAATGGCCCTAGAGAGAGTTCCTGCAGATATCCGATCTAGTGGAGGAGTCGCACGAATGAGTCACCCCGATATGATAAAGGAAATTATCGAAACCACCTCGATACCAGTAATGGCCAAGGCAAGAATTGGTCACGATGAGGAAGCAAGAGTGCTCGAAGCACTAGGCGCAGATATGATCGATGAATCTGAGGTTTTAACTCCCGCAGATCCCTTCTTTCACATAGCAAAAAACAACTTTACCGTACCATTTGTTTGTGGTTGCACAAACCTAGGAGAAGCGGTAAGAAGAGTCGCAGAAGGGGCGGCGATGATGCGTACCAAAGGTGAAGCTGGAACTGGAAATGTAGTCAGCGCCGTGCAACATTCTAGATTAGTAGAAAATGAAATCACCCACGCACAATCTATTGGAGAAGAAGGTCGCAGTGAAATGGTTGACATAATTATGCAAGGATTTCAAAGAATAAACAAGGTCTCCTCCTTTAATTTAGATCCAGATTCCACGCCATTTGGTTCAATTAAAGAGGTTCGAGCAGAAGTGTCCTCTGTACTAGAAGACGTGGCCAGACTTGGTAGATTACCTGTGGTAACATTCTCGGCCGGAGGAATATCAACCCCAGCAGATGCAGCCCTTATGATGAAGCATGGTATGGATGGAATATTTGTTGGTTCTGGAATCTTCAAGAGTTCCGACCCAATACAGACCGCTGAAGCCATAGTGCTTGCAACCCATCACTTCGAGGATCCTTCCGTAGTCGCTGAGGCTAGTGCAATGATTGGCGAACCAATGCCGGGTTTGGAAATCGAAACACTAGATGTTCGGCTGGAAGAGAGAGGCTGGTAAACTCACAATTTTCCACGAGTTGTCCCTAATTTTCGTTTCTTGGACTTTCTCGGCTTTGACGCCCGGGGTTCTGACTCTTCTTCAATTCCTGTACCGCCGAGAGTCAAAGAGCCACTTTCTAGTAACATCTCTTCTAATGACCCAGCTAGTTCTTCACTTTCGGATGGCGATCTAATAGCGTCTCTAACTGATTGATTGTGGTCTCGTATAGTCTTCTCACGTTCTTCTCGAGCGGCTTTTATTGAGTCACGGATTTCATTGACTTGGTCAAGCAGTGCTTTCATTTCAGTATGGACTTCATCAGCCGCTGCTTTTGCTTCAACAAATACGTTGTGAAGCCTATCACCCTCAGCCCTTAGGAAGTCTCTTTCCTCAAATAGTGGCTTAATTTCCTCCCATATTTCATCACCTTGCTTATGGCAATCTACCATTGCTTGGTGTTCTGAATCAGCCTCTGCTTTTAGACGATTAATCGATTCATCCATGTCGCCAAGATCTATTGTAATAGACTCATGTTCCTTTACCGCGGGAAGTAATTCATTTCTCTTACCAATGAGTTTCTTTAGTTCCTTCAGGAGTTTATTTTCATCTTCCAATTTCAGTCTGCCATCAGTTTCTAAACGCCTCTCAATCTTGTCAATTTGCCCTTCGGTTTCTGACAATTCAATAACTACTGATTTAGAACCTCTTTCGTCATCCCTACGACCACGTTTTTTCGAAATTATCTCTCTGATATGACCCTGGATTTCGTCTCTTCTAGCCTTGTGAATTCTTGCCTGGTCTCTAATTTCTTTTTGTTTAGCCTTCATTTCGTCAATAGATTCGCGTAAACCTTTGGCTTGTTCTTGAACAGCATTCCGCGAATCGGCTGCTCTACGAGCGTTCTCATTGTGACTATTGCGATTATCTCGCATACGCCTTACTTTGGTCTCCATAGCGTGTAGGCGACTCCTGAGGTCATCGTCAGGGTTGGTAGTCTCGTCAGACACGGCCACGCCACGAGCGTTTGCCTCTTGAATCAACCCGATGTATGGTCAGAGGCCTAGAACTGAACCAATGAATGGTAGAAGCGGTGATAGAATTGCAATAATAGCACCAAGGATAAACAATGCTCCTGTTGTCATTCTAAGTCTAGTAAAGAGGTCGTTGCGAATCTGAACCGTTAGCACACGACCAGATATTAGATTGCCATCCAAATCCTCTAGACGAATTGTAACAGTAGACTCACCAGTGCTAGATGGTAACAAACTCTGCCAAATAATTCTAGTAGAGTTTAGGAGGTTTGGAAGTGTGTCGGTGATTTTCGGAGAAAGTATTCCATCGAAAGAAATCGATTTATGAGGCTCCACCTTAAGTCGATATTCACAATCATTTGGTCTAAAATCAGGGGTTTGAACCCTTAGTATGAGGTCTTGTATTTCATCGGTTTGATTGAGAATGAACGCGAATAAATTCGCAGGGCCAACAACTAAGTTTTCCATATCCACATCAAACCATACATCACCAGATTTTCCGTTCTGATGCCTCATGTGTAAACGATCGTGAAGGCGGAAAAATGGTGCGCAATCAAGCATTGCTCTCGATAATAATCGGTCCCAGGTTTCTTGACCTAATTCGGGATGCTCAAATAAGCCATCAATCGAATCGGAGTCAATCATTGATGCCAGTGCAAGTCTAAATTGATTCTCATCTATCACAGATCTCCTCCTAAGATGCAATAAATGTAGCAATGTCTCTTGCAGTTCTGTCATAGATTTACCAGGTTTAATTTCAGATTCAACTGTACGCAAATATTCGGATATCCTAACAGCCAATAGTGGATCGATATGGGCTTTAATTACGTCAGAAAACGGATATCGGAGTAAAGCGGGATGGATAGGTGGGGAGAAGGCGCTCAACATCCCCCATGGCTCATTAGCATTGAAGCGTGATTTATTTGATACCAAAAAGGTCCCATGACCAGCTAATAAAGTCCCTGTAGAAAGCGCAACTAACCTTGGAGAAAGGTCTCCGTCGGGTGCCAACCAAAGGGCGATTCCAAGAAATAGGATTGCTAGAAGAAGGAAACTTATCGTGGCCCCTAACTGCCTTCTTGAACCATTTATGGTCGCACGCATTTCTGCATATCCGTGGGAGCTTTTGAACGTCAATCCGGCAGTTGTCAAAGATTCAGCCTCATACTGAAAAATCCTCCTAGTTACTGTCAACAACCGGAATAATAAGAGTAAGAGAGCAATATTTGCAACTAAAATGAATAATGAAAGGAAATGGATTCCAAGGTGCATCTCAACAGGAGCGACTTCTTGCATATGGTCCACCCACCATTCTGGCGTGGTATTTCTGTAAGAATGAGCAAGGCCGAAATTCACCACTACAATCAATGGTAAGAAGAGGACAAATCGAACCCCCCCACTGATCAGAAGTCTGTCTATTCGTAGTAGGGTTCTTTCTTGATTCCTTAAACTATCAACATTTGAAAACATTATTTTTTCAGAATTATCTCCCTCTACAACCTGAAATTGTTTCATATTATCCTGCTGAGGCAATGACTCTTCCTCTAGAACTTTTGATGCTAATGAGCTCAGAGCATCTTCCAAATTTGGAATCTCTTCATCCTGCAAGTTCTAGTCCTCCAATCTAACTAAAATACGCTTGGCCAAATCTTCGGAAAATAAGTATGGGGATCCTGAGACATATGTAGTGGAAAGTGTTTTGGTAACGTTGACGCCGATGGAGATGTTTTGATTTTCTAGAGTTTTAATATCTTGGCCAGTTAGAGCGATTAATTCAACTACACCGCTACTGCCTTCCGGCATATTGGATATTGGCAATAATGGGGATATTATGTCTGGTTCAAATTGCCTGGAAATTTGAGGGACTTTCTCACCCAGATGACTGTACTCTGGATAACCCAATAACTTGTCTAGAGACGCCTCTAATTCATCATTAACCGCATGTTCCATTTCACACGCTATGGAATTAACATCTCCTTCAAATCCAATTACATCTGTTAGTAATAATTCAAGAAGTAATTGTCGTCGCTTAATCTTGCCAGCGATAGCAAACCCTTCTACTGTTAATCTTGAACCCTTGTAAGGAATATACGTCACCAAATCCCGGCCAGCAAGTCTTTGAATCATCTCCGTTGTTGAAGCATCACTGACTCCCATTATATCGGCTAACATTGAGGTTTTTACAATCGCAGCTGGTTGTTCAGAATGTATCTCAAACATCTTCTTGAGATACATTTCCTCGAATTCGCTTAGTTCGTGCATGAAAAAACCTCAGTTATGGTTCTCCAACCTCTGCTAGGAATTCACAGCGGCAGGCAGGACACCTAGCCTTTACTGGACGTCTGTTAATTGGGATTTTTAGAGTTTGATCGCAACTAGGGCAAGATAGCAAATCATCCACTGAGCGAGCGGATATCTCTTGAGGAGTTGAAGTGGAAGGTGAATCATTTTGGGTCGCAATGTTTTCTTCTTCTGAAATTTTGTCTTCATCTTCTGACTCGATCGATTCGACCATGAATCGAGCGGTACAAGCAGGACATTTCACGGCACCAGAATGGCTGTTCGGAATGTGCAGACGTTGGTCGCATTCGGGACACGGTATCTCTCTTTTTTCTACTGCTGCAGACTTTTTCTTTTCCCCTCTGGCTTCTCTTAGTCGATTAAATCTTGATTTTCCTGTGTCCTCTACGCTTTCCGATACTGTTCGATATAGAACTAAAATGAACATTACAAGAACTAAACCTGTGACCGTTCCATAAATTGCGGCGACCAAATCAAATGGCAATTCTGCCTCTGCATTATTGTCGGAAAATGTTTCTATCTCCAAAAGAAGGCTTTCGGTAAGTCCACTAGTTACCCATATTATATGCACATCAACAACTTTTGAATCGGGCCACTGTTCGATGGTGAATTCACTGCTAAATGATTCACTTGGATTAATTGAAAAAGTTGGAATTGTGTCGAGTATCATGTTATCTGAATTTCGCACTACTCTTACCTCTCCTGCTAAAGTCGGAGTATTACCATTATTGGTTAAGGAGAACGGGATTTTTACACTTTCACCCACCACAGGAGCTGTGCTTACACCTTCAGAAGTAACCACAAGATCTAGTATAGGAGGAGTGAGTGTAGTCTGAATTTCAATTTCCTCTTCGGCCGTCCAAGTAACTGTATTTACTCGAATAATTAGTGCGTCTGCTGAAGGATTTCCTAGATCGAGGTTTAGTTGCCTTCGACCAGGATCCATGGTAATTAGGAAAAATTGTAAATTAGACTCAATAGTTTGATCGATTATTGCAACTTCGATTTCAACTTCCCTAGATCGGCCATCACTAAGGTAAAGAGAGAGTTCTGAACTTAGGCCATCTTCAAGATTCCAGTCCAAAGAATCAACTACTAACTGGATTGATTGAGGCTCTAAAACTTCAATCACAGTGGTACCGTTGAGTTCTCTTGCGACACCTCCATTGCTGGAATGAACCTTCCAATCTAGTTTGATTGAGCCTGAAGAAGAGGGTGAAAATGATGCGGAAACCTCCCTACTCGAACCGGGATTAATCAGTATGGCTTGGCCTTGAATAGGGTCTGACCCCTCAGGTGATATAACCAAACTAACAGATTCAGGATTCTGACCTTGATTATGGACCAATATTGAAGCGGTAAGTGAATCCCCAACATGGGCAGGCTCGCCAATAAGTGCTATTTCGGAGGAGCTAGCAGCAGTCAAGTTCAGAGGATTGGGTTCTACTAGTAAAGTAAGACTTTCACTCTGACCCGAAGAATCAATTCCGAAAATCAGATTCAAAACTCCTTCAGGCAGTGGACCGAATGAAATGTTGACTATCACAGTCGAATCTGAACCCTCAAGGAAACCAGTGAGTTCAGGAGTGGTTTGACCGTCCAATTCCATCACAAACCACCACTCATCATGTCCAGCAGTAGTATCACTATTTGATACCTCGATGGATAATTGAATTCGGTCGCCTGCAAAAGCAGATGAATTCTCCGAAGGAAGGGATGTTGAACCATCGATGATTGTATTATCCCAATCTGCTGAATTTTCTATACTGAATCTATCCTGGGCACTAACATTTAGCGAAATTAGGGTTACAAATACAACAGAGGCTGTTATCACAAGCAAGTTGTGAGGACGAACGCCTGTATTCATTGTCTGACCCTCGGAGCGGGTCAGTGTATCAAGGAAACCCTAATTCAAGGTCACGTAGTGACCTTTATGATGGGCCCTAATTTCCGCCGTTTGCATATGGAGTCTGAAGGCCTGCTAGCGGTGACGCCTGACGAATTGGCGCAGGCTTTGTTAGATAGGAGGGTTTTGCTGAAGGAGCAATTACCCACTGTTATTCGTACACTCGAGGCCGAGGAACAGAACCTTGCTCCAAAGCTATCTCGTTCAGCAGATAAACACAAACAGGCAAATGAAATTGTTGCTAAGTTGAAAGTGGAACGCGACCAAGCACAAATCGCAGCCCGAAATCTGCTCCCGAAGGTAAAGGAATATCGGGATAAATTGGTGGAATCTGGTGGGATGGTAAACCTTGACCCAGATTGGAAAAAAGAAAAATTGTTTGAAGAATTGGATGAAATCGAAGAAAATATCCAGACTTCGGCGTTAGATCACAAAGCTGAGAAAAAGATGATTGAACGTAGAAAAAAGTTGATTCAACAAAACGAAAAATGGCTCAAGGAAAGAAGAGATTCAAACCCGGAAATGGCAGATTACATCGATTCTAGAAGAGAGATGTCTTACCAATTTACAATTGCCAACAAGGCTCATAGAAATATGATCAAAGCCGTGGAAAAGGCGCAACCGTTGCATGAGAAAAAAGTAGCGATGGAGGCAGAAATAAGAGACGTCAGAAGACAATTGGACAGAGCCAAAGAATTACTGTCTCAATCTGACCAAGCAATAGAACATTGGCAACGCCGATTAAAGGATGGGTATGGAGAATTAGGACTAGGATTCCCTGACCTCCTTAAAGACATGATTCAAGTCCAGGAGGGAGGAGACTCTAGTTTCGCTAAGAGGCACAAGAAAAACAAACAGAATTCAAAGAAAAATAGTGTTGAGAATGGGCGAATAAACTCCGATTCGAGGGGTGAGGAAGAATGAGCGATGGTTTGTTCGATGATCTTGAGGAGCTACCTCATGATGAAATCGAAGAGAAGGTCAAACAATTAGACCGTGAATTACGCTCATTAGATGAAGAATTCAACTCACTGCGTCAAGAACGAAGAAACCAAGTGGAAATTGTAAAATCGTTGAGAGGAGCATTCGATGGAATTCAAGAGGTGAATTCTGAGAGGCGAATGCTGTTGAGAGAATTTCATGAAATAAAGAAAAAGGCAGACAAGCATAGAGCATTACGAGATAGAGTCAACCTATCTATTCCGCCACCTGCTTCTGTATTAGAAGAATGGATGGCAGACACACACTCTAAGTTAACCACCATAGATAACGACCTTACAGCAGTCCCCACCATAAATAGGGAATTGGATTCATTTCGACGATTTTTCGAATTACAAGCAGCTGTGGTACGTAAGCGTGAGGCAGAAGATGCTCATGCACAGTATGTAGTTCAAATTGAGGATTTACGAAAAGTTACATCTAAATTAGACGCAACAAAGAAGGCTGGCAAGGATGCCGCAGATTCAGCAACAGAAAATAATGAAGTTAATCCTGACAACATAACTCGTAGTGAAATTAGGAAAATGAGCAAGCGAATCAGCAGCATAGATAAGCGGTTAGACACGATTAAATCACAACGTAAGAAATTACGAAGGGAATCAGGTAGAGTCCGGTCATATCAGAAAATAACTTCAGGAAGAGGGAGAAAAATCCGTCTAACTGATGTAAAAGAGAGAGCAAGTAAAGGAGGTTCACTAAACGCCAATGAATTATCTGCTTTACTAGATTCAGGCAGTTTGACAGGTATCACAAATGAAGCAAGCAAACCGGAGTCTACGAAATCAAACGCACCTAGGAAAGGTAGAACGGGAAAGAAAGGAATGCGAAGACTAGGTGTCACTAGAGGTGGACCAAGGAAGGGTAACTCCGCTAGTCGGAGGGAATGAGGAAAAAAACACCTCAAATGAACTTATATGGTAAACTTAGGACGTTAATTCAAGGGGCATGATTGTATGAAGATGGAAAGCGGGGAAATTCGCGGGATTCTTCAACCACTCTGTGACGATATTCAAGAACAGATATCCTACAATCGGGAAGAAAGGGACCAATGGAATTCGAAAGTCCGTAAATTACTCGACGAACGCAACGAGTTAAATCGGCAAGTTAAGGAATTAATCACAGAGGTGCAGAATCAAAAATCTCTACGAGATGATGCAAACCAAACCGTTAGAGAATTAAAAGAAATAAGGGCTGAAAGGACTGAGGTACTAAGAGTAATTAGGACCGATTTTAGGGAGAAAATAGCCGAAAATGGCTCTCAAGAAGAAAGACAGGAGAAACACGATAAAACTCGCTCACCAGGAAGAATTAGAACAGAAATAGACCGTTTGGAAAAGCAATACAACGAAGGTCGGTTCCTTGGTAAAAAGGAAAAAGAGTTCGTCGCTAAAATGAAAAAGTTACATCAAGAACTTAGAGAAGCTAAGGAAAAGAAATCCGATGGTGGAATAAGAGAATTAAAGATTCAACTTAGAGATGCTGAAAAGAAACAAGAAGACGCCCACAAGAAGGTGAAGCGGGCAGTAATAGGCGCTCAAGAAGCCCATGACTTGATGGCTGAATTATCGGAAGAGGTCGATAGATTACGAGAGAAGGCAAATTCAGCTCAGTCAGGAGTTACTCGGGCTAAAAGAGAAGCAGATTCTCTCCATGGAAGATACATTGTATCGTTGAGGTGTATACATTCCATGCAAGATTTACTCAAGGCTCTGGAAACTAGAGAAGGCGGTGTTACAGAGGACGACGAGCAAGTCGAAGTCGCTGATCTAATGACACGACTAATGTCTGGAGACACATTATCTACTGACGAAATCATGGCGCTTCAGAGGAATTGATTTCGTAAGTTCGACCATTCCTAGAATGAAGAAGCTCAATTCCACCCTCATGGTCAAGTAGCCAGCCCGGAATAGCAGAAGGAATTTCTTCTAGTATCGCCCCATCTGAATCAAATGACCACCTTTCTAACATAGTGCTTCTGACCGAACTTCCTTCAATGGCTTCTTCTTGTTTTTGTCTTCGGGACTCTAAAATCCCTACTAACATAACTCTCAAATCGGTATCTGTCAACCATTTATTTTCTTTGGCAATAATTAACCGTAGGTTTGGAGGGGTATTCAGAACTTGATCTGAATCATGGGCCTCCAAACGATTAGCCCATGGGTCTTCTAATACACTCCAATTACCCTCTTCCCTCTCTCCATCAGGACTGACTAATGCACCATTTATGTTCCATATACGAGATTGTAGAAGTATTGGTTTAGCATCAACATATTCCATTCCTCTTTGTATACACCATTCATCAAGGTCAATTATTGGAGGCAAAATGACTAACTTATTCGGAAGTTTTTCTTCAATAATTTCTTCAGTGATTTCTTCATTAGGGGTTATTTGAGGAATTTTGGCTTCTAAATCTCCGCGTAAAACTGCTTCTCCAATCCAACGGCTTAAGACATCAGGATTCCAAAGTTCAATTTTCAATTTTGAAGACAATATTTCCTTAGCCTGGTCTTCAAATTCTCTCTCACTCAAAATCCAATGAGGGCCACTAGGAGCATCTACAAGCCATCTTTCAGCTTCCGCGACACTTACTGGAATAATCGCTTTAGGCACATGCCAAACATGCACTGAAGAACCTGTATCCTCTTCTAATTCAGGAATTTTCTCAGCTACTCCAAGGCACCGGAAACCAACAGTTTCGACTAGATTACTAGCCTCGGATAATCTAACTCCGCGAAGATTGAGTAAATCCCCCACGGTATTATCCATGTCTTCTGGTAGTCGTTTATCCCTTGAAGGGAATCCCTACAAAGTATGATTTGGCAGCGAAAATGAAGGCTAATATTCTACGCCATCAGAGGTTTGTACTCAGAGTTAGAAGGTCTGACTGACCTGGGTCTATAACACATAATGCACTAACTGGGAATGGTTTGGCACAAGCCGCACCCAACTGCCTGTTTACCATCGTAACTCTATGAACTGGGATATCAGGATGGCTAGTTGTCAAACTGGATATGTAATCCTCCGGACAGTTTGCCGCCACCAATACCAATCTGGCATCTCCTTTATTGCATGCACTTGTCGTTTGGCGTTGGCCAAATAGTACATTTCCTGTGCTAATTCCTTGTTTTAGTTGTCTTGCTAGATCCATTAGAATTCCTCCTTCAAGCATCTGCCTCTTCAGGTATGTAAAACAAATCTACACTACCTGTTCCAAGGGCTACTGGTTGACCAACGATAATATTCTCAGTTACACCTCTTAGGTGGTCTCTTTCACCAATTACACCAGCACGAAGTAAGTGGTTAACAGAGACTTCGAACGCTGATCTTGCTAGAATACTGTGTTTCGTACCGCTAACTCCGTGTCGTCCAATCGCACGAACTTCACCTTCGCTAGTCATCACGTCAGCCACAGTGATTAGGTGCCTAGTGTCGACCTCCAAACCTGCCCCTTCAAGAGTATCTTTCATCTCATTGACGATTGCTTGCCTTGCCGCTTCAACTCCTAGATATTGGTAAATTTCATTGATATTGTTTGTGTAAGTTCTGCCTCTGTCTACACCTGCAAATTCACTGACCTTTGCTAGATTTGAGCCAATTGTGGCGATGTAATACTCGCCGGTATCCTTGTTTGGACCCTGAACATTTGCTCGAATAATATCTGGCAATCCCTTTAATCTAAGTTTCTTGACTTTGTCCTCAAGTTGCAGTAATGCGGTGTATGTTGGAGGATCATTTGCCAATGTTGCTAGATCATCTTCTTTGGTAACTCCAGGAATTACCTTGAGGACCTTAGGCTTGTCTTCATTATCAGCCTGAATGTATAGTCGAAGAGCTCTTTGCAGTTTATCTCTAACCTCAGCACCAGTCATTTTCTTCAAACGTAGGTTTGAGGCGTTTAAATCTAAATTAAGGTGCCTTTGAGCGACATCCACATCGATGGAAGCGATGTCTCTAGTCGTAGTTGTTTCAATTGAGGCCGCAATCGCTTGAACCTTCTTTTCATTGGTTCGCAGAGGCTTACCTTTGGAATCATTCTCATCGAGATAAACAAGCATTGTCGGTGTTTTTGGCACCTTCCTTGCATCAACAATTTCGATTACTCTCGGAAGACCTTGGGTTACGTTAACCGTAGCTACACCAGCATAGTGGAAAGTACGCATTGTCATCTGAGTCCCAGGCTCTCCAATTGATTGAGCAGTGGTTATCCCTACAGCCTCGTGTGGATCGACTCTTGACATTTCCATGCCGGATGCGGCACAAGTTACGACCTTGCGTGCTTCCGCTGCGGTAAGTTTCTTCTTTCCTCTAGATAGCAAGCCATTGACTAAATCATTGATTGTCTTCGGTGTAATTCGAATGTTTTCCTTTGCGGCTGCGTCTGAAAGACTGGTGAACATTGGGTTCTCAATATCTAAATCACGGTGGATTTGACGCATCTTGTCTTCCGAGTCATATTCTTGCAGAGGAAGAACGCTCTTCTTTCTGCGTCTTGTAGCAACACGGCGACGGATCAAAGTCTTCTCCGCTGCCTTTTCCTTTTGAGCCGCTTTGGTAGAGCCTTGAATGACTTCAGATATATTCTGTGCCATTCCAGAATCGGTGGCGCAAATTTGTGCGATTTCTCCAGCGGTAAGCACCTTCACGTCATCCCACTTGCGGTCATCTGCAAGGCGATGTGCATATTCCTCTGCGATTCCAAGATCCATCAACTTCTTTTTGGTTGCACTCTTGACTACCATCACTCATCACCTCCTAGAGCATCATCGAGAACCTTGGTGATATCAAATGGCATACCCTTTCGACTTCTAGCTGGGTCAATTCCATCTTCACCATACTCGAATTGGATAATCCTATCGGCAGTATTTCTAACTGAGCCGTTTCCATCTTCAGACACCTTGAGGTCGTCCATTGCGTTGATTAGACGGCGTTGCATATATCCTGACTTAGAGGTACGAACCGCGGTATCGACTAGGGACTCTCGTCCAGATACTGATAGCATGAAGAACTCAGTTGGCTCAAGCCCTTGCTTAAACGAAGAAGAGACGAATCCCTTTTCTTCCGCTCCTTTTACTCCACGAGGGAAGTGGGAAAGTACTCTGTCTTGGTAACCTCGCTCTAGACGCTTTCCACGGACCTTTGGTTGTCCTATCGAACCTGCCATCATCGCTAGGTTATCCATTGAACCACGAGCTCCCGATGTTGCCATGATTACAGCAGAGTTATCCTCTCCAAGGTATGACTTAGCAACATTACCAGATTCTGCTTTAGCGGAATCTAGAATTTGCAGTATGTTCTCTTCAAGCGTCTCGATTGGAGTTCTTCCCGGTCGAGTCTCATATCCACGTCCATTTTTGCCAAACTTTGCCAATTCTGCGTCTACTTCGTCACTAGCTCGGACGTTGATTTCAGAGATTTCCTTAATCGCCGCGAGGGGTAAGTCTTCGTCATCGATTCCAGTAGTGAATCCAAGAGATGTACAAATTGCGATTGTCATCTTTGTCATTCTGTTTAGGAATTCAGCGCCACGGTTAGTACCGTGAGTCTGAACTACCGCATCAAGTAATCTACCATCTTCTGCACCAATTCCTCGCTTGTCGATAGTACCACTGACAATACCAGTAGAAGTAACATTGACTTCGTCTCCACTTCTACTCGTGTAGTTTAATTTGAATCCTGCAGGGACAATTAGGCTGAGGAGATCAGCACCTCTGTAACCTACCATACCATCCTTAGTTGTGACTTCTTCTGGCATCTCTCCATCCCAGCCTACTGAACCCAATACTTCCATAGCCAGTTCCTTAGGTAGAACTCTGTCACCATGAGTTAGAAGATAAGCTCCTGAAATATGGTCATGTATTCCTCCAATAACCGAACCACCGTATCTTGGAGTAATGATGTGTTCCTGAACTCTCATCAAAATCTTCGCTTCGGCCCTTGCCTCTTCAGATTGTATGACGTGTAGATTCATTTCATCTCCGTCGAAATCAGCATTGTAGGGTGTACAATCTGCTAGATTGAATCGGAATGTCTTGCCTTGCATAACACGAATTTCGTGAACCAGCATAGACATTCTGTGAAGTGAAGGCTGCCGATTGAAGATTGCTACGTCCCCGTCGATAAGATGTCTTTCAACAATTACACCAGGTCGCGGGTTACCGTCCCTATCGTAAGTTGAAAGTCTGTCTTCAACTTCAGTTCGGTATACATTACCGTGCTCGTCTTCCACCGCAGGACTGCCACAATGAGGGCAGTACACTTCAAGGTGCTCTGGGAAATATTCGTCAGGGTTGTTCTGCTCCCATACCCATCGATTATGGATAATTGCTCGAGGGTCGTCCTCAGCTAGTTGACGACCATTTTCGTCTTCACCTCGTAGGTTGGAAATTGTTGTGTCAAGATCTACTGACCAAACATCCTCGAGGTCACCCAGTTCATTCCTTCGCATCTGCTTCATTAGTTCAAGCCCAGGAAGGAAGTTTGGTGCAGGGAGTACTGTGTTGAGGTCTGGCCGATATCCATCATAGGGCTCTTCGTCGCTTCCGCAATGACAATCTGGATTCAAACAACGGAATCCAGCCCAGATGAATTTTGTCCTATCAGTGATTCTTACTCTGAAACTATCTCCTCTGATAATGTAGTTAACACCAGGATGGACATCCGGCCCACGCATAATCATCCTTCGTAATTGTTCTCGGTTCCTGCTAGTTGCACGGATTGGAACTGTCAATTCCTTGGCTGTTTGAACTGGAACACCAACCTCGTTAATTCCAAGATTTGGATCTGGGCTGATTACAGTACGAGCACAGAAGTTAACTCGCTTTCCGGAAAGATTGCTTCGGAATCTTCCTTCCTTACCCTTGAGGCGTTGTGAAAGAGTCTTCAGAGGCCTTCCAGAGCGGTGCCTTGCTGGTGGAATACCGCTGGTCTGATTATCGAAATATGTTGTAACGTGGTATTGCAATAATTCCCAGAGATCTTCAACAATTAATTGCGGTGCTCCAGCGTCACGGTTTTCTCGTAGTCGTTGGTTGATTCTGAGAACGTCGACCAATTTGTGAGTGAGGTCATCTTCGGAGCGATCTCCGCTATCCAAAGTAATTGATGGACGTACTGTTATTGGCGGCACTGGAAGAACCTTCATTATTGACCACTCAGGTCTACTAGAATTGCTATCCATTCCAAGGAATATCAAATGTTGGTCTGGAATCTTTTCTAGCCATTCTCGGATATCTCTTGCATTCAACTTGTGTTCCCCTTTGTCGGCTTTCTTCTCCTTGAAAGTAGAAGGCTTGTCTAGGAGAATCTTACCTTGTTCCGCGCCACAGTGCATGCAAATAGCACGCTTGGCGCTGGAACATTCCTTCTCGATTTCCTTGATGATTTTCTTGAATTCAGTGGAACCTACACCATGCTTTCGCATTACATCATGAACACGGTCACGGTAGTAATCTTGTTCAGACTTTTCTGGATCTAGAGGGTGAGTGTCTGCTGCACTGTGCAGAAGAATTTGGCTACATTCATTGCAAGTGCACTTCAGAGCCGTTTTGATTAGAGCGGTGAATCCGATGTGCATAACAGGTAGTTCAAGCGCGATATGCCCGAAATGACTCGGGCACTCGTCATGCTTATTTCCACACGTCTCACAGCGAATTCCTGGGTCAATGACTCCCATTTTTGGATCCATCAATCCTTGCTTGAACGCGTGTCCATCATCCTTGTAAGTGTCTGCTGTCTTTACTTCAACTGCCGACATCTTTCGAATCTCATTTGGATCCATTAGGCTGAACTTGATCGAATCTATCCTCTTTGGGATTTTTGCTACTCCACGGGCACTCATCTTCGGTCCTCCAATTCAAGGCGCATAGCCACTCCAAGACTCTTCATTTCGTCCAGAAGTAGCTTGAAAGCGTAGGAGGTTTGTACCGAATGAACATCTGCTCGATCGCCACAGACCGGGCAAACCGGTGTCCTCCTCTTCCAATCATAATACGCGATATGTCCACAGCCACTGTTGTTACAAACCATCAGTGGCCAACCATCCGATTCATCGAGCAGTCTATCTTTGATTACCATCGAAGCACCGTGGGCAATTAGACAATCTCTCTCCATTTCTCCGAACCTGAGACCACCTTGTCGGGCTCGTCCCTCTGTTGGCTGTCGAGTCAAGATTTGTACTCGACCACGGCTTCGGGCGTGCAGTTTGCTGCTAACTAAGTGGTGTAGGCGCTGATAGAAAATTACTCCAGTGAAAATTTCAGCTTGGAAGGCTTCTCCGGTTTCACCGCTAATCATCGGTTCTCTTCCTGTGTGCGCGAAACCATTTCTAAGTAGTCCAGAGCGAAGTGATTCTTCCTTTTCTCCGCTAAACGCAGTACCGTCAATCTGTCGACCTTCCATGGAACCAACCTTTCCACCAATCATCTCTAAAACGTGTGCTACTGTCATTCTAGATGGAATAGCGTGAGGATTGATAATTAGGTCGGGAACGATACCGTCAACAGTGAATGGCATATCCTTCTCATCTACGAGTCTGCCAATTACACCCTTCTGACCGTGTCGACTTGCGAATTTATCACCTAATTCAGGTACCTTTTCTGTCCTCAAAGTGATGCGGCACAGAAGTCCGGAATCGAGTGATTCTGTAACGAATACATTGTCTACCCATCCAGATTCACCATTACGAACCATCATTGATGATTCTCGGCGTTCTTGGGCTTGTAGGAAATGTCCATGTGATTCTTCAAGGAATCTTGGAGGGCTTGTTTTTCCTACTAAGACTCCGGTATCTGCACCAACACTTGACAAATGAGTCTCTGGAGTTGGAAGACCATCCCTTTCTAAGTGGACGTAGCTCTCCCAAGACTTGAGGCCCTTTACCTCGTCAAGTCCAGTTCCTGGAACTTCAATTTGCTCTTTTTGTCCACCAGGGAATTGTTTGTTCTCGGCATTGTATGTGCGAATGAATGATGAGCGGCCCAGCGATCTCTCGACTGCTGCTCTATTCATAACCACGGCGTCTTGCATGTTGTATCCATGATGGCTCAATATAGCCACAACGAAATTTTGTCCGCCCGGTCTTTGGGCGAAATTAGTAGTCTTCATCGAGCGTGTTCCGACAATTGATTGCTGTGGATAATGCATTACGTGCATACGGGTATCTGGCCTTAGGCGGTAGTTTGCACTTGGAAGACCAAGGCTTTGCTTCACCATTGCTGTACCACCGGTAACTCTTGGAGTAGAGTTGTGCTCAGGATAAGGCACTAGTGATGCACATACACCTAGAATTAGTTGAGGGTCTATCTCGACGTGAGTGTAGGCGAGAACTGTGTTTTGCCTCTTCTGCTTTCGTAGAATAGCCTCAAGATCCTCTTGATAGTAGTTTAGTGGTACACTGAAATTCTCTATCTCCGAATCCCCATTAGGCATCTTTACTTCTACGCGTAGTTTTGCTTTCTTAATTTGAGAAGCACCTAGGTTTACCCATTCCACGGAAGCTGGATTTATTGGACGACCATGCTTTGGAGAAACCATAGGTAAATCGAACGGCCGAGGTGCAATAAGGAGGTCTTCCTCTTCTTCTGCATCCACCCATTCAACTACACCGTTTGATACTAAATCAGCAAACGTCCATTCTCCTGATTTTATCAAGTCGAGATGGTCTTTGGAAAGTACCAAATCACCGTCTTCGAGGACCAAAAGAGGCCTCAGTATTCGACCTCTGTCAGTGTTGATGAAAATATCTCTATTTGCCCCGTCATATCGTATACTTACCTCGGGACGGATTCTTCCCTGGCGCCTTCGACGCTTGAATTGATTAACCAACTTAGTGGCGTTTTTGTGTAATCCGAAAATGTCTCCATTAACGTGTACACGGAATCCTTCAGCCCATCCGGCAGGTGAAGAATCAACTCCTGCTTCGCTTAGGAGTTGCTTTACCTCGTTCTCATGAACTTCTTCTGAGACGTCAATCATCTGAGATGCGTTCTTGACCAAGCCACAATTCTGCCCTTCGGGCGTCTCGTTTGGACAGAGCCTACCCCATTGAGTGGGGTGCAGATCTCGAGCTTCGAAGTGAGGTTGGCTGCGAACCAAGGGGCTCGTTACTCTACGCATGTGTGACAGAGCCGCAAGATAGGTAGTCCTGTCCAGAAGTTGACTGACACCGCTACGTCCGCCAACCCAATTTCCGGTTGCCAAAGCGTGCATTATTTTCTGAGTTAGAACATCAGGTCGCAAGCAGGCGTTGATTCTTAATTCGCGCTTTCTGTTGTGATGGCGCTCTAATTGATACTTTAGATCACGTGCAAGTTGTTGAAGGCTTACTCGGAATAGATCTTCGACTAAGTCCCCTGCTAATCTAACTCTCTTGTTAGCGTAATGGTCCTTGTCATTAGGGTCTTGGTCTGTAATTGCCATTTCAAGGACTTGGCGTACAATTCGGCCGAGGAATATTGCTTTCTTCTCTCGGTGTTCGGGGCCTGAACCAAGGTGAGGTAGTAGTTCCTTGTCCAACAAATTCTGAATTCTCGCTTCTCGATATTCCTTCTGCTGACCAGCGGCGAATTTCTTCTCTAGCCATTGAAGGGCTTCCTCGGAAGTCTCTACGTTATATTCTTCGTTATCTTTGACATCGTTTAGATTAGCAACAGTATACTTCATCGCTTCAGCTGGACCTGCAATTGCAGTGAAAATTTCCTTATCATTCTCCATGCCGAGAGAACGCATTAGCAGAACCACTGGAATTGGAGTTGTTCCTGCACTTGGAATCTTAACCATAAGCATACCATCACGGCGCTTTTCTATGTTCAGTGGCTTTCTAACTCCATCTTTTTGTGAGAAAATCTTTGCAACTTCTGTTTCATGAGCATATTTCTTATTCTTCTCCACAGTGACTCGGTTTGGCGCTAGATCTTCCATCGAGATTAGTACTCTTTCTGTACCGTTGATAATGAAATAGCCACCAGGGTCTAGAGGGTCTTCTCCTGCTCTACGTAGTAACTCAGTTAATCTCTCAGCATCCTCTGTGGAAGTGTGAGGTGATAACTTTCTATCGTCATCAGCACATAGGTGAGAGATATGGTTAGCGTGTAGATTACACTGAGCAGAACGAACCATAATTGGGAGGTTACCAATGTGCACCCTCTCTTCTATATCCGGAGTTGGTTTGTCATCTCGGATAATTTGGAAATCTAGGTGCACTGGTGAGAAATAAGTTAGTTTCCTTAGCCTGCACTCTAATGGGGTCGCAGGATGTTCTGCGCCATTTGCTTCCCGGATTGTAGGGCGGCCAAGATGAATATTCTTCATTCTGATGACGATCTCTTTGTCTAGAACGTCCAGTTTGATTATTCCACCGTCATCGTCTTCTACTGGCTCATCAGTTCCAATGCGAATATTTCGAACGATTTTTTCCATTCGGCTTAATTTACCGTCGGTAGATGGAATACAATCATTGTAGGATGCTAATTGGTGGTTAACCAAGCTTCTTTGCTGAAAATAACTCTCTACGATTTCCTTCATCTTCTCAACTCCTCAAGCACTCTCCACGATTAGTCTGAATGCGGTACTTGAACCGGCAACTCGGCTATATCGAACTACTCGCACTACTCTGTTTGCAAGCCATCCAGCAGGTAAATCATCTATCTCCGACTCTACCTTTTCTTTGATAGCTTGAACGGCAGGGTCGGTAATTAGAAGCTTAGGCAATAATTCCTTTGCAATCCTAATTCCGCCTTCATTGTCAGGAACTTCTAAACCCCAATGAGACAATACTGCGGACTCTTCTTCTTGTGAGACCAATTCATGGTGAGGAACTAATATGTGATTTAGGACATTAAAGCGATCGTCACCCTGAGGGATGTCGTCTAGTTCCAATGCCTTTCTTGAAATTGTAATTCTGCCGGAACGACTGCGTCGACGAGAGGTGTTGTGCTCTCTGATAATGGACATGATATTCTCGAGTGTTGCATCGCTCATCGCTACTCCAGTCTTTTCGGAAACTTCCTCAACCGTCATTCGCTTGATTGCATCCATGTTTGCGTCGTCAGCGAGTTTGTGGGCATGTTCTGCATCTATGCCCAACTCGATTAGACGCTTTTTTGTAGAACTCTTAACTGCCATTTACGCCGCCCCAAAACCCAGAAAACCGTGTGCCTGAGGCTTGGTCAGGCGGGCCTGGAGGGATTCGAACCCCCGGCCACCGGGTTAAAAGCCCGGCGCTCTACCTGACTAAGCTACAGGCCCATGGCTAGTGCTGGGCTGCCGGTCGTCCGAAGGGGTGTTTAAGAAAGTGACGGTCTATGCGTAGCATAGGCACGGCTGGACCATTCACCCTCTTGGGGGCCGAGAGAGCGGAAAGAAGTAAGGACTTCCATGAATAAAGGTTTGCGCAATTAAGGTGATAAAATGGGCACTAGTGAAATATCCAGAGAGGTCGAATACTCCTCTTCAGATCATTCCAAGGTTCATGATTTCAAGATAAACGATAAGAATTCTATCAAGTTGATTGTGCCGCCTACTGTTTACCCACCCAGAAGAGACACTAAACTGTTGCTTAAGGGGCTGGAACGCATTAATTTGCAACCAGGAAATTTGGTCGAGATTGGATGTGGTTCAGGGGCAATTTCAATTGCCAAGGCTCTGGAAGGCTGGAATGTAACCGCCTTTGATGTAAATCCACTGGCCGTAGTTGCAACAAAAGGAAACTCGGAAGTTGCAAAAGTGAACGATAGAGTCACAGTAGAAGAGGGAGGCGTTGGGGAAGAACATTGGAAGTTACCCGATAATGCGGACTTAGTCGTATGGAATTTACCATACCTAACCCCGGATTTAGAAAATATACTTGGGCCAATGGAAGAAGCGGCTTTAACCGATGAGAGAATTACAGGTTGGTCTGAACAATTACTCGAGCTAGCAAATGAAGAAAGTCAAAATGGAACGATATTTGTGCTTCTAATAAACTCTGATTCGAATCCAAAAAATTCACCATTAACATGGATAAGGAAAGGCTGGTCAAAAAGGTCTTTGGCAGTCGAAAGAGTTGGAGACGATACCCTAGAAGTTATAGCATTCTGGAGACCTGGGTTTGGTTCAGAACCCATCTACCTAGAAATGACAAATTCGACCATGGATGAGGCACGAAATTTACCTAATTTTGGGTGGCAGAGAATTCGTTCTGGAGAACAGATTAGCGGGAGAGGAAGGAAAGGGGCAATTTGGCA
Organism: Euryarchaeota archaeon UBA19; assembly: GCA_002502175.1. Lineage (GTDB taxonomy): Archaea > Thermoplasmatota > Poseidoniia > Poseidoniales > Thalassarchaeaceae > MGIIb-O1. Next base: position 67,693 of record DAPQ01000060.1, read on the forward strand.
TTCAAATCAAGGTGACATGATAGCCTCTTGGAGCGTTAAATTAGAGGAATTAAATCAATTGAATCCGGGGCTATTACAAGTATCAATAGGAGCATCAATTTGTGAAGCATTAGGAGTCCAAATGAAATGGCCAAATGACTTGATTTGGCAGGGTAGAAAATGCGGCGGAATTTTACTTGAATCTAGCACATATGATGGAACAATTAGGATCGGTGTTGGATTAAACAAGAATGGGGGAGAAATAGAAGGTTTTTCCTATTCTGGATGGACTGAATATTTCGGGGAGATTGACTCTAACGAGATGTTTCAAATTATTGATGCCGCAATAGGATCAATTTTGGATTCTACACCGCCAATAGATTCTATTGAAAATACATTATGGCAACAGAAATCTTGGGCCCAATTATGTGACATTCTATCCACAGGCGTGGTAGCCAAATTTGAGGGAAGGGAAGTAAATATTGTTGGCCTTTCTAATGCTGGCAGTTTGAGAGCATATTCAGATAGTTCGGAATACGAAATATCTGATATTGATGACTTTTCCATTACTTTCTAGGTGGTCTTGGAAGCCCCATACGTTCTCTAACCAACCTAATCTTTCCGGAAGTAGTCAAAGATTCTATTTCTGGGTTTGAATGCAATTTTCGCCTAGCGGATTCTTTGTTTTCAAGATTTAACCTAATTATCGCCAATGTATCTGATTGGGACGACAAACAATCGAGTAATCGGAAATTAATGTCCGGTAAATTTTGTTCAATAATTTTGCCTACAGAATTTCGAGATAACTCACCTTTGTTTATTCGTAAACCCATCCAACGATGTTTGCCACGGGAGGCTTTGCTCTGCCGAGCCATGCTTCGGCGAGTAGGTCGATGCTTAACGAGTTCCCGCTTGATTGAACTTAGAAAATTACGTCGGTTACAATTACGAAAGGCCACTAACTACTGCAACTAATCGTAACCTACCCACCATTTCATCGCTAGCTCTTGCTCCTAAAATCACCTGACAATCAGGGTGTAGAGAACTGACTAATGATTCGCTTAATTGATTTAGATGATGCAAAGTCATGTCCGGTCCACCTTCAACTTGGATCAAACAACCCTTTGCTCCTGACACATCTACTTCAGTTAGCGGAGAACGTCTAGCTAACTCTACAACCTGCAAAGGATCTACAACACTGCCTGTCCCCACAATTAAAGTGGCTCCACCTTGGTGTTCTACTACTGTTCGAAGATCCATTAAGTCAAGATTGAGTTTTCCTACTTTGGCCAAAGTTGTAACAAGGCCTTCGACTAAATCTTGGATCCAACCAGAGCCGGATTGCCAATCCTCATCTCTTGCCCTTGCATACCATGCAAGTCTTTCCATACTGACGCGTATACAGACATGGGATTGCCCCTCTAGAGCAGGTAAAGCCGTGTTTGCGATAGAGCTTCGAAGAGGTTGCTCAGCAAATGGCAGACCAGCTATAGACATCACAATACAATTCCTTGCGCGTGCGATTCTTGCAAGTTCACTTGCGGCCCCAGAACCTGTACCCCCGCCTAAACCAGTCATTATGAACAATAATTCTGCTTTGTCCAATAATGATTCGATAGCTCCGAGGCCCTCACTCAATCGATGTGCTGCAAGGTTAGGGAGAGCTGCCGCTCCACTTCCATCACCTATTGCGTCTAGGTGTAGGCAATGCGCTTGACCTGAGCCCCTAAACGAGGCTTCATCAGCATCTATCAATAGAAGATCGGATAGGTCAGCACACTGTTGGTGGGCTGCTACAGCCCAGGCACAACCAAGGCCACCGACTCCAGCGATGAGTATCGCGCCCTCGTGCATATATGCCATTGGAGAACAGACGCGCCTTCAAACTGCGGGTCAATCGTAGGTAAGATAACGACGATATCGTCTTCTTTCATCCCTTGCCCAAGCATTGTCTGGTTCTATCTCAAGAACCATGTCGTAGTATTCAACAGCCTTTTCAAACTCTGAAAGATACCTTCCATTCATGTGGGCTAGATTATTTAGGACTGGTACGCAGTTTGGTTCTTCTTCTAACATTCGAAGAAGAATCTTTTCTGCCTCCGAAATATCCAACCTTTCCATCTTCTCTTCAGCCTCGTCTAGAGATGAAATTTGCTCATCGCTGAGGCGGTAAATATTCTTCCAAACAGGCCCCGCCATAAACCGGACGAGACGGTGATTTGGTTTGAGTTTTCTCCGTCAGAGATTGCTGCGAAATATTTCCCAAAAAATAAACGACCCCGAAGGGGTCAAACTGAAACCTTGATAGCCCTCAATCTGCTGGAATGAGATAGGTGTCAGAGGTCCAATGATGAGAGTGCATCTACCGACCTTTCATCGGCTTGTAGTTCTAGGCTGTTTCGCCATATTATTGGCTGGTTCAACACAAGGATATTCAAATGGAATCGGTGGAGATGAAAATGGTGACGGGGATGTGGCTCTTGCAGGTTGTACTTGCCACAATGAATTACCTGACAACTCAGTGACTGTAATCTTAGATGGACTCCCATATCACTATTCAGCAGAGACAACTTACACACTTACCATTCAATTAATCGGAGGCCCTGATATTGATTCTACTTCCAACACTGGTGGGTTCGCCATGAGAGTGAGCGGAGGTTTGCTAGCCGCAGCTGAAGGGTTTGAAACTCAAGTCCAAAATTGGGAAGAAGATGGAGCAAGCTTAACCCATACTGGTTCCGGTGCTGCAACCTCAGATAGAACTTGGATGATAACTTGGACCGCCCCCCAAACAGGTGCTGGCCCTGTCACCATTTGGTTGGTAGGAAACTCTGTCAATGGCGACGGAATCCCAAGTGAACTCGATAGATGGAATCGGCTTTCAGTGTCTCTAGAGGAAGGAGAAGATGCAGGAGATACAAGAACCGTTTTCAGTGGTAATGGTGAGATAGAGCCTCCGGCACCAGTAGAAACACATGTCGATCTTCACCACATGGGCGCTAAGCTACGAGCACACTGGCTAGGTCTGCTTGGGTTTGCAGCCGTTATTCTAGTCATACTATTCTGCGGATTCTTCCTAAGATATGGATTCTCGAGACATTACGTCGGAAGAAGTAATTTGCTAAAGTTACGAATCAAGCACCTACGCCGAGGTGATCAACTATGAGAGACGATGTTGTGATGAAACTTCTGCGTGAAGTTAAGGCAGGCAAAGTCAGTGTAGAGGACGCCCGCGATGCACTGTCTGAAGTTGAGTTAAGTGAGGATGCTTACCAGAACGCTGTAGACCAAGGGGTATTCAATGACCCAGAACCAGGGACGATTATTCGTGCCAGTATTTCACCTTCTAGTGATTCTTGGCTTGTCATCATATTTGCTATGTGGGGAATTCTATGGACTCTATATTGGGCCGGAACGCTTTCCTATGGTCTCTACAATCATTGGGATCAGCAGCGACTATCCTTCCATCTTGCGATGACTCTACTCACAGTGATTTTGATGGGTATAGTTTACTTGAGATTTGTAATGCCTGATGTAATTATTGTCAAGCATAGAAGAAACAAATACATTACTTCAAACGACTCGGATGGGTGGAAGCAATATGAGGTGTGAATGATGGCGCGAAGATTTCGACTAAGGCCCCTTCCCAGTGACGATGAAAACTGGTGGGAAGATTCGAATCCTGCTATTGACCGAAGGGAGTTTATGCGCCACTCATTCAATACAGCGGCCGGAGTCATCACCATGGCTAGCCTTGGTAGTATCGGGTTTGCTTCACTGCTAATGGGTACTGCCGATTCTTCCGGAGGAGATTCCGCTGTCAGATTCTGGGTTCCTACCGGTGCAGAAGATTCTGCTTGGTATGGAGATAGGCATCTTGAACCTATGAACTACTCTGCTTTTGTTGATGCGGCTGCAAACAGTGGCACAGGTATGTCCGGAGCGCAAGGTGTATGGTCAGGGATGCCAGTGAACGTGGTTTACGTCCCGCACGAAGAAAATGTCTCCAAGGCCGCTACTACAAACGTTCCAAGGTTCCAATTCATGGATGGCTACAATGAGAGTGGGAAATATATTGGAAGTGGATATGAACTAGAAGAGAATCCAGATTATGCCTCATTATCCATTCACGATAATCTGATTTTGATTTTCTCTCGATGTACCCACCTATGTTGTATCCCCGGCTGGCAACTTGTTCAGAATGATTTCACAAATGACCAATGGACTCCGGGTGCAGTTGATGCTGGTGGAAACAAGTTATTCTGCATTTGTCATTCTAGTAGATTCGACCCCACTGCTATCGAGAAAAACCGTAGCAGAAATCGATCATCTGGTGCAGAATTTGACTTTGTTGGCATTCGAAGAACTGGAGGTCCAGCACCATACGGATTACCTCTAATCCCCTGGGTCAAGTCTGGCGATATTATCGAAGCACTACCGGACTTTATCGATTGGTACACATATTGCGATTGAAGGTGAAAAAATGTTACAATTTTGGTTTTTATGGTTATTCATCGCACTCATTGTTGTGCTTGTTGCGTTCACTCTCCGAAAGGAACGGGACGATATGCCTCGAAAGGATATCTTGAGGGCTGTAGAAACCAGCGCTGGAAGCATGGGACTGGCTGAGAAAACATTCCTCTGGGCTTTCTCTTGGTTGGATACTAGATTTAGGATTCAAGATTATTGGGGGATGAGCCGAGATGCATACTACAGCGTCCACAGGCAAATGCCTCTTACCCACGCTGAAAAATACAAACTGCGAATCATTTGGTATTGGTATCCATTATATTGCCTTGGTGGAATATCCTTCTTGGCCTTCGTTATTCTAGTAATCACAGGCTCAATTCTAGGACTATACTATGTCCCTGGAGGTGAGGGTGACCCCACCCCTGCCTATTCCTCTATGGAATTCATCATGACTCAATTGCCATTTGGTTATATCATTCGATCTATTCACCATTGGACTACACACTTCATGGTAGCAGCCGTATTCTTGCATATGTGCAGGGTTTACTTCACAGGTGCATACAGAAATCCACGAGAGTTGAACTGGCTCATTGGAGTAGCCTTGATGTTCTTCACTATCTTTTTCGGTTACTCAGGGTATCTCCTACCGTGGGATAGCCTAGCTTTCGGAGCAGCAACAATTGGAATCAACATGGCAAACTCCACTCCTCTAATTGGAGGATGGATCGCAACTGCTATGTTTGCAGGGACTTCACTTTCTGGCCAAACTGTAACAAGAATGTATTTCTTGCATGTTTTCATCCTACCAGTTGTTGTAACTACATTGATTCTGGCTCACTTATTCATCGTCTGGGTGCAAGGTATTGCGGAGCCGCATTGATTGGAGGAGTATCTCATGGGAATGATCGATAGATTTGGACGCATAGCCGACACCTATGTTCGAGAGAAAAGTAGTCTTTTGGAATCTGAACAAGAGCGACGTCGAGTCCACATGGGGCATGCATTTTGGCCAACAGAAGTACTGAGAGATTCAATCATCTTTGCATCTATGTTGATGGTGTTATGTTTCTATTGTTGGCTAATTCCGCCTCCACTACACAGTGCTGCTGATCCATTTGCCCAAGCAGGGTTCGTTTTCCCAGATTGGTATGTTTTATTCTCCTATGGATATCTTAGATGGGGAGAATATCTACCTCAATTCGTCATTCCGGCCGGACCTATCGGAGAGTTCCTCGGTTCACCTGTAATTTCTTGGAATGCAGCATGGTGGGGTGCTGCGCTTACCGGAATCCCAGTAGGTATTCTAGCGCTACCACCTTTCCTTCCTGGACGTGAAAAGAGAGGTGTTGAAGACCCATGGTTTGCTACTGCAGGAGCAGTCTATCTCGCCCACGTTTGGTTTATCTCTGTATATTCAATCAATATCTTCCTAGAGTTATACGCTAAAGATAGAACAGATTATTGTTGGGCGAATTCAAAACATATCTTCGACTGTGGAAGACAGGCACCTTGGACAGCAGAAGTATTCAACGCAGTGCCATGGATTCTCACAGGAATTTTCATCTTCGCTGTTTTATTCTTCGCTATCAGATGGTCCCTTGTTAATTCCATAGGGGCTAGATTGACGCCTTCCATGGGGAAGCAAGTAGCAGTTGGTTCTCTGATTCTCGCAGTATTAATTTCAGCTGTGACCTGGCCAATATATGAGGGAGGTTTCTGGGACTACGGAGGCCTAGGAGCAATGGATGATATCGAAGAATTGGAAACCATGCGAGGCCAACCATCAGACACTTTGGTGTACTACGGCAAAGGAGACGATTGGCAGGACTGGGAAGATGAATGTCTAACTTTCTCTGAATCATCAGACCTAGGTGTTTGGGATACATTGGATGAAGATTATGACCCTGAAAAATGGTGCGTGATACCTGCAGTACATTGGTCTAATTGGGGAATCTATCAACCAACCCAACGTCTAATTATTGATTTTGAGGGCTTCAACGACCATTCATTCGATGGAAAGAACTCCGGTGGAGAATCCTATCAATACATCGGAACAAATGATGGCACTAGTATCAGTAAATCATGGAGTGATGTAATTGAGATCGAAGATTTGGGCGTTTCCTCTGTCTTCGTTGATGTTGGTTGCAATTTCCGAACCACCGAAAGAGGCGCTGGTACACACACTCAAGACCTGACTCTTTCAAACGACGCAGGAAATATACTCTGGACAGCAGAGGGCTCTTGTGACAGTACCACACTAAAATTAACCCCCGGTGTTTATCGCCTAGATTACCAAGTTACATCAAGCGGAGTTAACGAATCAGTCACCATGATTACCGATTACTCAGCAGTGGCTTTCCAACCTCTTCTACTGGATGAAAATGGGGCTGCTGCAAACCGAGCAGATCTCCCAGCGGGAACTGAATTGTCAACAATGACATTAGAAAATCCAACATTCGAGAAGAACCCAAAGAGTTTGGATGCTAAGCTAACCTATTCTATATTCGTTCCATGTTTAGGTGTCGGTGCGATTGTTTTCTTCCTCATGCGTAGCATGGCTAGGGGATACGAGTGGGAAATGAACAAGTGTTATGGTTGTGATTTGTGCGATGATGCATGTCCTGTAAGATTGTTCAACGCTGGCGATAAGCTGAACATCATCTACAACACTTGGAATAATGAAGACGACGGCGTTCCGCTGTATTCTTGCTTAACATGTACCGCTTGTACAAACGCCTGCCCTCAACTCGTAGATTATGACTCATATGTAGACATCAGAAGAAATCTAATTGTCGGAGGCCCTCCTGCAGCAGAAATACCTCATACTGTTCTTCAAGCAGTATTGGCTGCAGAAGCGGAAGAGGATGCAGATATCGAATTCATCCCTGTTGAAGAATACCCTATAGATTCAAGCGTCGGGTATTATCCTGGTTGTGTAGATTACATAGATCAAGAAATGATATTTAGCCATGTGAATGAAGGAGAGATGAATCTTGGTGAGACAACTTCCGCTGCTTTCACAATTTTTGAAGAAATGGGCAAGGATGTAACCTACCTTGGAAGAGATTTCCTCAAGTGCTGTGGCCACGATCAAAAGTGGCAGGGTATGACTGAGGTATTTGAAAAGCTCAAGGCCTACAATCAAAAGAAACTTGGAGAAAGTGGGATTGACACATTGGTCACGTCTTGCGCAGAGTGTTTCCGTACCTTTGCTATGGATTACGAACTAGATGAAATGAAGGTAATGCACACTACTGAATACCTAATCGAAAATGGATTCGAAATGGATTTAGCTACAAACGAAGATGTAACTGTCACATACCACGACCCCTGTCGTCTTGGACGCCAAATGAACATCTACGATGAACCTAGAGACCTAGTGAAGGCTGTTGATGGAGTCGACCTAGTGGAAATGGAGCACACTGGAGAAGATGCTCTATGCTGTGGTGTATCTAGTATGATGTCTTGCAATGAAAATAGTCGTGCTCTACGATTACAACGATTCGATGAAGTTAAAGCCACAGGTGCTGAAATCATGCTAACAAGTTGTCCAAAATGTGTCAGCCACTTTGAGTGTCTGAAGTTTGAAGGGGATCCAAGACATGACTTTGAAATCCTTGACGTAGTATCCTTCCTTGCTAGACAAATCGAAGCAAAGAAGCAGGCGTGAGATGGTTGACTACGGTTGACAGTGATTGGATCTTTGGATTCATGATCGGACCATTAGCCACAATAACGGTAGCAATTAGCCTGTCATGGAAAGCCGCTTGGATTGGTATGATTTGTGATTTAATCATCGGATTCTTCCTGGTTCTAATCGCTATTGGATATAGAAGACCCAATATGGCAAAGGGAACATTGGTGGGATTCTTTGTGGCATTACTCATTTCCATACATCCACTTTGGCTAACCTTTTTCGCTTAACATGTTTTGATAAGTCAAAGCAGGTACCACAAGTCAGAATGACAGGGGGCCTAGACCTAGCAGCCCGAAGGGCTCGTGAGCAAAAACGCATTCGGATAATGATGAATGCGATGCGGGCTGAGGAACGCGCTAAGCTAAAGGGCGGCGAAGACGCAGTTGCTTGGGTAAAGGAAGAATTGTGTATTGGATGTGACCAATGTACGATTGTATGTGACGATGATGCCATCGAACTATACGATACCCCATTAGCAAGTCCAATAATGGATGTTGATGTTAACCGTAAGGCAAGGGTTCTCAGAGACCCATGTACAGGATGCAAATTATGCGTACTTGCTTGTCCAACGGATGCAATAATTATGATAGATAGGTGATTGAATGGCTGAGGAAGACCCAGTAAGGTTTGGTGCAGAATTTGGCCCAAAGAGAACGGAGAATTCCACTGGTGTTTCTCTCTCTACATTCAAAAATTTAGTTTGGATTTCTAATTTAGGAGGGCTTCTTCTTTGTGCTATAGGGCTTGAATTAATTGTAGTTCAGCAACAAGGATACTGGGGGTTAGGGGCAATAGTAGCAGGAGTTATTGTCGCACTATTTCCATCAAATTACGAAATTGTGGGTATGGAAGCAATTCAAGAAAATCTTGAGAATGATTCCGAGAAGCAAAATAAAGAGGATTTAGATGATTCAGAAAATCAGCAACAATGGTGGAATGAGTCTGAGGAAAATCTCAAGGACTAAAATCAATAGGAATTAGTGTGGCTCAAGACTGGGTAGCTTCACCTTTGGGTGCAATAAATTTCGAAGCCAACAAACATGGTTTGCTAAGGATTGGTTGGGGTGAAGTCCTTAGGAGGAATCCTGAAGACCCTACCATAGTAACTACTAGGAAGTGGATTTCTAATTACTTTGAAGGCATTAACAACAACTTACCGATTTTTGACGAACGAGAATTAACAAATTTCCAAAGAAATGTTCTCAGATATTTGCGAGACAAAACAAGAATCGGTGAGACGATTACCTATGCTGAACTCGCGACAGCTGCTGGTCATCCAAAAGCTAGTAGAGCAGTTGGGTCGGTAATGGCAATGAATCCATGGCCGATTCTCGTGCCATGTCATAGGGTTGTTCGTGGAGATAGAATTATTGGAAATTACAGTGGCCTTGGGGGAACTGAAACGAAAACTCGTTTATTGATTCACGAAGGTAATCAATTTGATGAAAATGGCAAATTGGTTTATTGAGGCCAAGGCCCTACATCGTCTAGTACATCTAACAAATCTCCCGTTCTTTGTTTCGGGCCGGATTCAGTAAGATGCATCGCATGGAATATTCTCATCCCAATTGCCATGTCCGGTTGGGCTAGCAATTGTTTGCTCAGAACTCCATATTCACTCGCCCAATCCTCTGCTCGAGTCGAAAGGGAATTGATTATTTCAGAAACTAAGGTTGGGCTCGTTGCAGTTCCAGCAGGTAGTTTTGGCCGCCTAATGATTTCTTTTGGTAAACTCGTCAGGTCTGCAGCAGCCCTCAATGCCATCTTTTCATCGTCATTGGACAAACGCCAAGACAACGGTAATTGATTCGCAAGTTTTGCATGGCTCATACCTAGGAATGGCACCCTTGCTTCTATGGCCTGTGCCATAGAATGTCTATCCCCAAGCCTAAGTTGGAAATTTGACATTTGACCTCTAGTTTGTTCGAATTCCAATGTTTGACTTAGATTTGCAAAATTCGCTTCCGGCATTATGCTTTCTGATGACCATGGCTTCCCAAGACCTCTATCGTCTTCGGAGATATCGACTTTTCCAGATAAATCCATTCTAGAGTTTACAAGATTTGAGTGCGCAGGCAAGTTTCGATATCTCGAGTAACCAGCATGTAGTTCATCTGCACCTTGTCCACAAAGTGCGACTGTAACGTTGCCTTTCATTTGTTGAAAAACAGACTGCCAAAACATCACGGTTATGTCAAGGTCCTCGCCATTCCAAACAAAGTTGGGTAATTCCTTCCACATTGTATTTTCATCCATAATGTGGACGTGATGACCTAAGTCCTGATTTTCTGTCACCATTATTGATGCCTGCAAGTCGACATTATCCTCGCTATCTGCAACCGTCCAACATTCAGGTGTAGGTTTGCCTACGGAATCTGCTGCATCATGAGCCAATGCGGCCATTAAACTGGAATCTAAGCCGCCTGAAAGTACAATTCCAACGGGCACATCTGCCATTAGACGATCTTGTATTGAATCACTGAGACTTTGTAATAATCGAGAGGCGCTATTGGAAGGATTCCAATTATCAGATGGATTTACATGAGGTTTCCAATATCTCGCGACACCTGTCAAGGTTGCTTTTCCTTCTACTATTGACCACGTCTCAATTGTCCCAATCCCTACCGATGTAACCCCTAAGAATAGTGTTGTTTGGTCTAGTGGATATTCGTAAGCCAATCTGACCGCAATAGCAGAAACATCCGGTTTTGCAGAAAATTCAGGGTGACCCCTGAACGCCTTTACTTCCGAGCCAAAGAGTAAGGTGCCATCAGACAATTGAGTTCGGACTAGTGGCTTAATTCCAAATGGATCTCGGCAGAGAATCAATTCATTTACAGAAGGATCCCAAAGAGAAAATCCCCACATTCCATCTAATTTTGAAACCCATTCGACATGTCTCTGTGCGGGATTTTCTCCAGGTGTGCGATTCCAAGTATGGGCTCTATGCAAAGCCAATATCGTCTCCGAATCTCCTGCTGTTCGAAATGGATAGTTTTGTATTTCAGATTTAATTTTTTTATGATTGTAAATTTCACCGTTAACCATCAATACACAACCATGGTCGCTATGTATCGGTTGTTGAGAACCATCTAGGTCAATTATTGATAATCTGGTATGTGAAAATGCCACTGAACCATCTGTCTGCTCTACGCTTGCTTGAAAATCTCCTGAACCATCTGGACCTCTATGGCCTATTGCACTCGCCATTGAAATAGCATCTTCGAGGCTACCGTTACCGAGTAAGCCAGCGATGCCGCACATATTGAGACCACGGGGGTGATTACACCATCAAAGTGATGTGGTTGGATAGAAAAAAGTTAGCAATAAAATTTCAAACAGGGAAGGCGATGAATATTGCAAAAGACGCTACTGAGGCCAATGCCCAAACAAATAGGTAGAAATTTTGTGAAAGAGGAGACTCTACAATCCCTTCTGACTTCTCTGACTCGGCCATGTCTATCACCCTCTCGCAGAAGAAATCGGGTTGTAAATGTGACTCTCAATAAACTAGATTTTCTCAGTTCGGCATCTGGATTCAGAATATCCAATGAACCAATAATATAGGAATCAGAGGGAATAAAATCATCGTAGCATTATCATCTATCCAACTAACTCTAGGAACTTCACCCGCAACAGTAAGAGGTGCTAGAAATAAAGCTGCAATCAAGGGGGTGGAAAATAAGGCCACAGATGCCATCCAAACTGTATATGATACTGAAAGACCAACGAGAATTGCCGCCTTCATCCCTTTCTTTGCTCTCTTCACCTCACCCATAACTGGATCGACAAAGGTCAAGCCGCAAATCAATGGGATGGTATATTTCCCAGCCTCTAGACCATCTCCCTCTTGAGGGGCTAAAATCAGTGCAAGGCACACCGCAAAAGCACCCCAACCTAGCGCACTAATTTGGTTAGCTTCGTATTCTCTTTGACCAACGATTACGATTTTCATCTTTACTCGAATTGCCTCAATTACGACAAAGAATACCAGTACTGCGATAACAAATTCACGAGGAGTGAGATTCACAAATCCTGCGATTTCATCTCCCCACAGATAGTATGCGAATGGGATAATGCACATTGCAATATGAGTCCCACGACGAAACCAGTGCCCACCTGCTCCACCCACAGAGTGCTTAGCGTGATCGATATCAACTGGTATTTCACTCATCATTCAACCATCCTTACGAATGCTATCTACTGCATCAAGCAAAGTTATACTTCCTTTTTCAAGGGCTTGCAAAATATCATCTAATTCTGGTGAAGTAAGTAGGGCAGAATCCCAAGCCGAAATCAAACGTTCACGAACTCTTAGCCTCTCTCTTTCGGAAGATGTCGTTGTGTTTTCGAGTTCATCGACCAATTCTTCTACACCCATCCCTGAATGGGCAGACACCAGTAGAACCTCGGGAGTGAATTCATCCTCTGCAACCGACAATGCTGATTTCACAGCCTTTGCTGCTCTTTCTGCTTCAGGCAAATCTGATTTATTGATTACAATCAAATCTGCAAGCTCCATAATCCCCGCCTTCTCTGCTTGAATTATATCTCCTCTGTCGGGTCCATCCACTAGCAGTATTCTATCAGCGAATGCTACCACTCTAATCTCTGATTGACCCGCACCTACAGTCTCGATTAGGATATTATCCCAACCACATTCAGATAGTATGTCAACCATAGGTGTCAAGCAATCCATCAACCCACCAGGATGGTTTCTAGTGGCAAGTGAACGTATGAATACCAAATCTGAAGAGTCTGCATTTGTCATTCTCATCCTATCTCCAAGAAGAGCACCTCCGCTCCTAGGAGATGATGGATCAACCGCTAGGACTGCTACTGACTCTCCTCGCCTGACCCATACATCAATCATTTTTCCAATTAGAGATGATTTTCCTACACCCGGTGGTCCAGTTATTCCCAAAGATGAGCCAATCCCTCTCTCTATTGGGGGATTATGGCCTTCTTCAACAAGTGTAAGTAATCTAGAAAGTGAACGACGATTACCAGAGCGAGCTTCAGCTAACAAGTCACCTAGTTCACTCACCAGTGCCACCCTGCCTCTTCTCCGACCCCCACTGGCTCTCCAGATTCGGAGCGTTCTTCGATTGTTGAAAGAAATTCCAGTATTTCTGAAGAGGTTGTGCCGGGACCAAAAATTGCCCTAACCCCCACATCATACAAACTTGCTCGGTCATGCTCAGGAATAATTCCACCTGCAAATACGATTACATTATCCATCCTAGACTCCCTCAATCCTTCACAAACCCTTGGAATTAGTACTGAATGAGCACCAGAGAGTGATGAGAGGCCTACTGCACCAGCGTCCTCGTCAATAACAATGCGAACGATCTCATCAGGAGTTCGACGAAGACCCGTGTAAATCACCTCGTGACCCCCGTCTCTTAGGGCTCTAGCAATTACTTTAGCGCCCCTATCATGGCCATCAAGGCCGGGTTTGGCGACTACTATCCGCATGGTTAAGTCGTTCTTCCGACATCTGTGATACCCTTCAATGAACCGATTGGAACATTTTGCTCGGTATTCTATCATTAGGAATGCTCATGGGCGGCTTTGACTCGTTGTATGCTCATCCATGTCAGGCGTGAAGGAACGTATCGATGACTTGCGCCGCCGCAAGGCACAGGCAGAAGCAGGTGGTGGGCAGAAGCGAATCGCTGCCCAACACGCCCGTGGAAAGATGACTGCTCGAGAAAGAATTGAACAATTATTGGATGACGATTCATTTGTAGAAGTCGATGGATTGGTCGAACATAGATGTCGAGATTTCGATATGGATAGAAATGTCATCCCTGGTGACGGCGTAGTCTGTGGACATGGTACTATTGATGGTAGAACCGTGTATTGTTTCGCTCAGGATTTCACAGTTTATGGTGGTTCTTTAGGTGAGATGCATGGACTAAAAATTTGCAAAATACTCGATATGGCACTAAAGACTGGAGCCCCCGTAATTGGATTGAACGACAGTGGTGGGGCTCGAATTCAGGAAGGGGTTGCTAGTCTAGGTTCGTACGCTGAGATATTTTTTCGAAATGTAAGAGCAAGCGGAGTAATTCCGCAAATTTCGGTAATCATGGGCCCATGTGCGGGTGGGGCTGTGTACTCTCCTGCAATTACCGATTTCGTGGTGATGGTTGACCAGACCGCTCACATGTTCATCACGGGTCCGGAAGTCATCAAGACCGTGACAAATGAAGAAGTTAGCTTCGAGGATTTAGGAGGCGCATCAACACATGCAACAAGGTCAGGAGTAACTCATTTCACAGCAGATAACGATGATGATGCGCTAGAATTGGTAAGAGACTTAGTCGCAATGTTGCCTCTAAATAATCTTGAGAAGCCTCCGGTAAAGGCAACATCAGACCCTCTTGAAAGAGAATGTGAAACTCTGGACGAGTTGATTCCAAATGACCCCACTACACCTTACGACATAGTAGACGCAATCGAAGCGACTCTAGATGATGGAGCTTTCTTAGAGGTACAAGCAGACTTTGCCGGAAATATTGTTGTTGGATTCGGAAGACTAGGTGGGCATACCATTGGGATTGTTGCAAATCAGCCAAAAGTATTGGCTGGCTGCTTGGATATTGATGCCTCGGTAAAAGCCGCCAGATTCGTAAGATTTTGTGATGCATTCAACATCCCATTGCTAACTTTTGTTGATGTTCCTGGTTTCCTTCCGGGAGCCAGTCAAGAGTGGGGAGGGATTATTCGCCATGGTGCAAAGTTACTCTATGCTTATGCTGAAGCAACCGTACCAAAATTAACCGTAATTACGCGTAAAGCATATGGTGGGGCTTACGATGTTATGAGTAGTAAACACATTAGAGGCGATTACAATATTGCTTGGCCTTCGGCCCAACTTGCAGTTATGGGTGCTGAAGGTGCTGTGCAGATTATTCATCGTCGCAGAATAGGCTCTGCAGGCGATCCTGAAGGAGAGCGTAAGAGATTAATCGATGATTATGAGGACACATTCGCAAATCCATATCGAGCCGCCTCCCTAGGCTACCTAGATGATGTCATTCAGCCGAGGGAGACTAGGGCTAAACTGACTAAAGCACTGGGCGCCTTATTAGAAAAAGAAGAAATTAGGCCCGCTCGTAAACATGGAAACATTCCCTTGTGAGGTATATTATGGCTCGGAAAAAAGACCTACTGCGGGCTGCTGCGATACTGGCAGTGTTGCTAGAGGAAGCAGAGGGGCAGGCATTACAATCCTCTGAAGGTAGAGATGGAGGAGAAGCCTGGTCCCGCGATCACAGAAGGTCTCTAATTGGAAGAAGAAATTTGTTTCGAGCCCGCACCCGAAGAAGTACTACTAGGTGATAACATGAAAAAACGCAAAGTCAAAGTCGACGGTGAGGAGTACGAAGTCGAACTTGAAAAGCAAGAAGGAGTATGGAATGTTACCATTGAAGGAAAGAGTTTCAGCATAGAAATCGAAGGTGGTTCTGTTGGAGACTCGGCAGGTAGTAAACGGAAAAAAAAGGGAAGGGGGAAAAAATCGGGAACTATTTCCTCTACTATACCAGGCAAGATAGTCTCGATAGCGGTTGCAGAAGGTGATAACGTCGCTGAAGGAGATGTGGTAATGATCTTAGAAGCCATGAAAATGCAAAATGAAATTCAAGCACCCCTCTCTGGCACAGTAACAGCAGTTAACTGCAAACCAGGGGATAGTATCGAGGCAAATTCCCCATTGATTATCATTCAACCCGAAGAACACAAAACTGAGTAGCACCTGAGGAAGAACCATGCCGACCTGCGATTACCCTGAATGCAAAGCCGAGGGGGAAAAAATTAGCCGTCTCTCCCCCGAGGGATTCCTTGTAGCTACTGGGAAAAAGGCCTATTCGTTCCGTGAAGCATATCGTCGATTTCACTATTGTAAAGAACATCATGATGAATTGATGACTAATGTGTGGAATCGAGTTCGGTCCAAGGATGACAAAGAAGACGACCATGTTGCCCCTACAGCAATTTAGCTTCAAATAAGGCCTAGAGCATCCTCAATTCTGTTTAATTCTGGCCCGGTAGAGCCTGAACCTACCAGTGCATCGGAATTACTTGCCACACACCCGGCACCAACGTAAGGCGAACCAAAGCAAACAGTTCCTACCATCACTGGAACTTGCATAATTTCCGCAATCATTTCAGCCTCTTCTGCAGATATATCAGGATGAGCAAGAATTCCTTTGTTATTTGCAACAGTCATCGAACCAACGGTTTCCTGACTTGCAACTTTCGTACGAAGGGTATCAACCTTCAGAACCTCGCCAATCATTTCGGCACCAGGGCCGGGAATGACTGGACTAACTATTGCACCGTGGTCATTGCAAGTGACGAGATTGCCTGCAGCATTTACTCCACTCTCTAGAACTACAATATCTCCGAAACTGGTTAATTCATCGAGATCCGCTTCAGTTGCGATATCTGCTACTGCTAATCCATTCTTATTTCCACGAACTAGAGAACCTAGCAATGCTGAACCGCCAATTAAACATGGATGTAACTCCAAATCAAATGCAGATTGCAATTCTTCAACAGCCGGCTTATCCAATGATGCAGGATGGAACAAAACATCACCAATGACACTCAGATACACTCCAACTTGAGCGTGTCCAAGTATGTCTCCGGTCGAGATTCCCATAGGCTCACCTGTGTTGTCCTGTATGTATGGCTTCGCCCATAGTGAATGAATGTTGATGCGGGGAGGTGAAAGAGAGTGGCACAGCGACGCAAGTTCCCGTGGGCTCTCGCACCACAGTACAGTAAACGACGCAGGAGGACTTGACTTCCGGGTTCGATATGGGACCGGGTATTACCCCTCCGCTTTGGCCGTGCACAACTCTCCTTCGAATTGGATTGGTGATAGAATCGAAATTGCCTATTGGACAGAGGCCCACAAAAAGTGTTAGTGTGGGCGAGTAGAAAGATGAATGCTCGGGGGGTTAGTGCAGCTGGGCTGAACACCTCGGCGAACCTCGGTGCTTACACCCGCTGTCTATCAAACTCGTCTTCTACGAGTCCCCTGAGATGCCTCGTCTTTCGGATGACTTCGAGCTTAGATGCTTTCAGCTCTTATCCACTGGAGCGTGGCTACCCAGCATTGCCTTGCCAGACAACTGGTAAACTAGTGGCTCCGAGCCCTCGTTCCTCTCGTACTAAAGGGCCCTTCCGATCAGGCATCTTACACGCTTCAACCGCAAAGCAACAAAC
>DAPQ01000034.1 GCA_002502175.1 Euryarchaeota archaeon UBA19
CCCCATGCAGACCTTATGTCGGAGGCTGCGGTAAGTCCGTCTTTCAGAAGTAACATTCTGTCTGCCCTTGAAGCTAGAATTGGGTCGTGAGTCACCATTAGGACTGAAATTCCATCGTTCTTACATAGATCTTGGAACAGATCAAGAATCTCTTCTCCACTTTTCACATCGAGATTACCTGTAGGCTCGTCTGCGAGAATTAGTGGCCTTGAACCAGATATCGCTCTGGCAACTGCTACCCTTTGTTGTTGGCCACCAGATAATTGGTCAGGGATGAATTCCATTCTGTCTCCAAGACCGACTCTTTCCAAAGCTGTCCAAGCCCTATCTTCTGCTTCTTTGGCTGACATACCAGAAAGTTCCAGACTGAAAGCAACATTGTCCAAGGCACTCAAACGCTCGACTAAATGGAAATCTTGGAAAATCCATCCTACACCGTTTCTTCTAACATCGACTACCTTGTTTGGTGATTTGGTCCCATAGTCGAAATTCTCCAGTGTGATTTTTCC
This sequence comes from Euryarchaeota archaeon UBA19, assembly GCA_002502175.1. Taxonomy (GTDB): domain Archaea; phylum Thermoplasmatota; class Poseidoniia; order Poseidoniales; family Thalassarchaeaceae; genus MGIIb-O1. The sequence continues at coordinate 510 of DAPQ01000034.1, forward strand.
AGAATCCGCTTCAAGTAAGCCACCTATGATGTTCAGGAGGGTGCTCTTTCCACATCCACTAGGACCCATCAGACTGACTAGCTCTCCCTTTTCCACTTTCAGATTGATACCTTTGAGGACCTCTAGACGCCTCCTACCAGAGCCGAAGCTCTTTCTTAGTTCCTCTACGGATAGCACATGCAAGCGTCTCGTAATTGCCTTTTAATGAGTTGTATAATTAGAATCGGGAATATGCTTCTGCAAGACTATGTGCGTAGGCTATCAGCCCATTGGTTTTTCGTGTATTTTCAATAGCGTTTTCATCGGGGAATCTCGGTACTTTACCTGCCCTAATCCAATCACTATGAATTTGCATAAATTGTTCCATCCATTGACGTGGATCTTCCGAAGTACAGTTCAAACTTGGACAACCTGATGCAGAAGCATGAAGCTCGAGATTAGGATGGTATGGATTACCCTCTGCAATTATCAAGACTTCAGAGTGTTGCAATAGGGCGATTATTCGGTCATTTTCATCCAATATTTGCTCCATTTCATTAGAATGCATCATAACAAAATTACAATCAGAAATTATCTCTTTATCCAATTCTGCAACTAGAACTTGAAAATCAGAATCTGTTCCAATACATACCAGCATTTTCGAATCATCATCGATAGATGCTAAGTAATCTCTGGATTTCGGATTTGATTCCGGAGAGAATGCGTCAACATCGAGGCAAGTTCCTATTTCCCAGGTTTCAGATTTAAGGGAGAAAGACAATACTTCGGATTCTACTAACACCAAATCTAGTAAATCTAAGTCGTCGACCATCCGAGAAGATAAGTCTGGACTATCGATGAACAATGACCCAACTGCAGCATATGAACGATTTATTCTTGCGAAAGAGGCGGACTGAGGATCGACAAAGTGCACTAAGTCAATGCCACCTATTTCCAAGGCCGCATCTAATTCAGAAGAACTCCTAACTGTTCCAGCCTTTGTCCAGAAGGGCACCCTTGCTCGATTTAGCGCGTCAGCAATCATCAGGTGCCCGTATGACTCCTCTCCCTCGGGCTCAGTAGTTGCGAGGAGGACCCGCTTCATTGACCGGAGGGAATCGTTGGAGAATATGACCTAAGCGGGTTGTTAATGGACACAATTGTCTGATTTTCATAGTGTCAGGAGTTCCGCGCCGTTTATCAGAACAGGAACTGGGAGAGGTGCAATGGCCTCGGCTGAGGGCGCGCCTCTGCGCGTGCTAATCGTCCATGTTTGGTTCTGGCCACATGTTGGCGGTGGAGACCAACATGTGGAAATGTTAGGTCGCGAATTAGTCAAGTTAGGGCATGAGGTAACCGTTTGGTGTGCAGATGTTCCAGAACATGAAGAAAAACAATTCGAGAGGGGAGGTATCAATGTGGTTCGTCTATCTCCGAGCAGAGTACTTGCTGGAGTCGATCCAGTCGTATCTTTAGATGGACTATCTATGGATGAATTCGATATCGTTCACCTACATGACACACTACCCGTATTGATTAGAAAATCGCTGAAAATGGCTCGTAATGCAGGAGTTCCTGTGGTAACTACTTATCACAATGATTACATCAAACATGGACTAATTGCAAATTCGATAAAGTCCATTAGATGGTCTATGCAGGGTAGAAAGACCTTGCATACAAGTAACGCAAGAATCGTCTTGACTGATTACTTTGAGAAACTACTGCGAAGTAAGGGTGTGAAAGGTGAAATTGATGTTATTCCAAATGGATTTTCGGCAATAGATGAGGATGCTGAGAGACCAAGTGCTTTGGGTGAACTTGGAGACCGAAAATTGCTTACATTTGTCGGAAGATTAAGTGAGCAGAAGGGTTTGGATGTTCTGATGGATGCTTGGGATTTTCTTGCTGAAAAATCAGACCCAGGCTTCGACCTAGCAATAGCTGGGAAAGGAGAACTCGGTGATTGGTTAACAGAACGTATAGAAAAATCACCTCAAAATCAAGCAATTCACCGACTAGGATTAGTCAGTGAGGGAGAAAAGCGTTGGCTACTTGAGAACTCTACAGGCATCGTAATTCCTTCCCGCTTCGAAGGCCTTCCAACGGTTATGCTAGAAGCGATGTATGCCAACGCCCCAGTAATCATGGCAGATGTGAATGATCTTGGCCGATTGGTTACAGAGCCCAATGCTGGATTCTCGGTCGAAGCTGGAAACTCAATACAACTGGCTAATGCTATGACCCAATTGATTTCATCTAGCGATGAAGAATTGAAAAATCTAGGAAATGCAGGCAACAAGGCATCAAAATCCTACATGTGGCCAGTCATAACAAAAGACGTACTCGCCGTCTACAGAAGAGTCTTGGAGGAATCTAATTGACTGAACCTCAATCGGAAAAACCGAGTCTATTAGTCGCCAAAGGCACCTTTGAAGCAATGCGAGGTGCTGAACGGGATTT
>DAPQ01000049.1 GCA_002502175.1 Euryarchaeota archaeon UBA19
TCCGTGAAGAGTGGTGTTATGGTGGCCGACTAGCCAAGGAGCCATGCCTATATGATCGATATGTGAATGTGTGATTATTGCGTGATCTACTGGTGGGCATTCTGATGGGTATTTTGGTGGTCTTGTAGGAGCTAATCCGTAATCTATCAAGAGCCTGGTACCTGTTTGGTCTTCAAGAACGCAACCCACATTACCTACTTCATCGCCACCCCCTAGGAAATGTAGTCGAATTCCTTCTTCGACCGGTTCATCTGGATACGATGTAGTACGGCCGGGTGAATAGAGCACCATGGGGGGGCGGGTGATTCTTTCCAAATCAAACTTCTCTGGGAAATGTGGCCGGGATCCCCCCTATTTCCTGTCGAAAGGTAATGATAGCAAATTTGCTCGAGAAGAAGCTCCCTAATGGCTATGGGCTGGTAGTGGTATAGACTCAATGAATATCGCTAATTGAACTAGAAACGAACATTATATCGCTTCTTTTTCCAATCCCCTATCTTCCAATGGAAATGAAGGGGTCGGGGTGGGTTTGAGTAGAGTAACCGCTTCCACCAACCAATGCCAAGACGTGCTGGAGAAATCCTTTCACTAGACGAAGGGCGTTGTTTTGGCTGCGCCGCTTGCGTCGCTATTTGCCCAGTCGACGCATTAGATCTCTCAAATCTCTTGGTGATTATCGATGAACCAACGTGCACTCATTGCGACCTTTGCATTCCATCATGCCCCGTCCATGCACTATTCTTTGAGAAGACCAAGATGACCTAAAAATACTGGAGATGAGGATTGTTGAGGCTAGCGATTATTGGTATCGAACTATCGCAATTGGTTTGCGCTCACACCATATTTGATAGATATCCAGATGCGGAAGTACATCTGATTTCCGAACGCGCCGAAGCTGGGTTAATCGGTGAACTGCCAGGTTTAATCACACAACCACTTTCGAAAACCATCCCAAATGAATGGATAGGAGATTTAGGCTCCCAAACACCAACACCATCCAACACTGCAGTACGCCGATCTTGGTTAGAAAAAGCCATGGCGACAAAATTAGTTGAAAGGGGGGCAAACCTACACTTGAGGACCACAACACAACGGGACCAAACTGAATCAGGAGAATCAATCACCCTTTCTGGTGCCGGTTATTCATCCGGCTCCAAATTATTAGTTGAGAAAGTAATCACAAAATCAGAAAACATATCCTCTACTTTCTGGAAGGGCGGTGTACATAATGAGGAATTGAATGGCTCAGATTACGAGGGCCATAGACCGGATGGCCTTGTAGAAATTTGGTGGCCAGCAGAGCAAGAACCACCACGGAGCGATGGAAAGTGGTTGCAATTAATGGACTGGGTCGGCGAAGACCCAGCACTGTCTTTGGAACAAGAAGTAGAACTTGGACGCTCATTAGCATCAATCGCCTGAAACACTTAGACAGTAAATCGCTACGCAAGGGCATGGTCGGAGAGCCAGGCCCAACCCTCCGCTATGTCAGCAACACCACCATAGGAGCTAGGCATGCCATACTCATCGATCCAGCCGACCAAACACCAGAGATGGCCGCAAAACGATGTATGGCGGCTGTATCAGCCGGCTCTAGCATGGTGTTAGTGGGTGGTTCCACAGGCACTGATATGAAAAATGTCCACAACACAGTAGTCGCGATCAAAGAAGCACTAGAGTTAGTCACATGGGCCTCCAGCCAAGATTCGGAACTCGATGAAGAATCTTGGAGCGTACCGGTTGTACTATTCCCAGCAGGAGCGGCCGCCCTGTCTCCTTCAGCAGATGGAATCACATTCATGATGCTGATGAACAGCACGACCCCTAAATTCCTCATTGAGGAACAACTAGCCGGAGCACCATTCATTCGCCAGGCTGGAGTAGAAACTTTACCAATGGGATACGTTGTTTGTGCTCCTGGTGGTAGAGTGGGAGAAGTAGGGAAAGCAGACCTACTCGAAGCAGACCAAACAGAACGAGCTTCGGCTTATGCCATGACTGCAGAATCATATGGATTCGAACTTCTATATCTTGAGGCAGGAAGCGGAGCCAACACTCCAGTAAGTGAAGAACTGATACGGGCTGCTCGTAATTCATGCAACCTTACTCTAGTTGTAGGTGGTGGAATAAGGGATGGTGAAGCAGCTAGAAAAGCAGTGCAAGCCGGTGCAGATTGGATAATTACAGGAAATCTAACAGAATCATTTGATGATGCAGACGAACTACAAAGAGTGTTGACAGAATTCATCTCAACAATGAATTCCTAATCAGATTCATTTTGCAGCCCTGCAATTATTTCCATCAACTGATCAATCTTAGATTCCATATCAAGGATTAGTAGCATATGTTCTTCTTCGCGGCGAATAAGAGCTGCATTTTCTCGTCGTAATTCATCAACGCGCCCCTCACCAACTACTTCTTCCAAGTCCTTACGTCGCCCCTGCTCATTAGCCAACATAGTCTCCAATTGACTACGTCGCGCTTCTGCCACGCGAAACCGTTCTTCTAATTCAGCCAAATCTGCCCGGCCGCCAGATTTTGAACGCACA
>DAPQ01000001.1 GCA_002502175.1 Euryarchaeota archaeon UBA19
ATCTGTCGCAGGGCCCTTTAGGGCCCAATTACGCGATGAGCAGATTGAAGAAGGGCTGGTAAGTCGGCGGCCCGATGGCGAACAGGCTTACGCTCTACAAGTGCCGCTCCTGCAACCGCACAGACAGAAAGGAGTACGATCCAGATGGGAACGTGCCTTGCAATCACTGTAGTTCCATTATGGAAGCAATCGAGGTACGATACAAGTGTGTTCGCTGCGGGCACATCGAATGGATGGAAGTTGGGGCAGTAGGTAAGTCGTGCCACAAGTGCGGCTACCGAATTTTTGTCAAGCCGCGAAAGGAAGGAACCGACCGCGGCTACAAGATTCTGAAAGCGCGATGAATACATATTCTTCCTGTGGAAGTAATGGCGCGGAGTTCAAGACCCGCCTAATTCACGCTGATACGTGGCGAGTTGGCTGAGTACACATGCTCCGCGTACTTTCGATGACTTAGCGGTCCCGACAAGTGTCCGCGAGTCACTGAGAAGCGCCAGTTTGTCCTCAGAACCTCCGCACCTTCTGATTACAGGGCCGGCCGGAGTTGGAAAAACAGCCTCTTGGCGATTGGTAGCGCGCCAGATGCTAGGCCCAGGGTGGAAATCTACCACACATATCTTGCAAGCCCGAGACTTAATGCGCACCCGTGGTGCAATGGCTAAGTTTGAGGAATTCCTTAGACCAAGTGGAGCGGGCTCCACTGATACATTGGCCGGCCGGATGAGTCTAGATGCCTACGACCGCGGCATCATTTCAGCCTCAGAAGGAGATGTAGCACCGGCGGGGGTCGAATTAGAAATCGAGCCGGGTAGAATTCCTGTTAGTCGATTGTTGGTGATTGAAGACGCCGACCATCTTGGAGGAATTAGACAAGCATACCTTCGCCGAATGATGGAAACAGTAGGGGTGGCTAGTAGATTCATCCTTGTTGCTAGAGCCCCTTCGCGTCTTATCGACGCAATCCGTTCTCGAACCCAAATGATTCGCATCCCTTCCACAGACAGAGAGACTGTAATCAATACAATGCAATCTATTGCCACATCGGAAAAATTCTCTGTAGATGAAGGCGTACTAGGTGATTTGGCCTATGTAGCAGAGGGTAATTTACGAAAAGCCCTCTTCACGTTAGAGATGCTAAACGCCCGGGGTCTAACCGACGACCGGTCCGCAGTACATCGTTTGGTTCAGGCAACAACTTTGCAAGCCGGCAGGCATCTTCTGGAACTTGCACTACGCGGTCGAGTTGTTGAATGGAGATGGGAGAATGTTAGAGGGCGCCGTTCCAAGGTTTTGGGCGGCGCAATAGCGGAGATTGATCGCTTGATGAACGACCATGGATTGGACGCTGACGATATTATTTCTCAACTCCATGATGTCCTCGTCGGCCGCCGCCTTTCACTTCCTGACGAACTCCGCTCAGAGTTACTTTCTGCATTGGCGGTTTGTGACACTCAGATTCGTAGTACAATGCACGCTAGAATCCCCTTCGAGAATTTCCTACACAAGGCTGCAACTTCTGGTAGAAAGCACGGCCTTGCCTTCGGTTAGTGGCGGGCGCGGCAGGATTCGAACCCGCGGTCCCTGGCTTAGGAGGCCAGTGCATTATCCAGGCTATGCTACACGCCCACTCCGCCGACCGCATCCCCCTCAAGAACTCTAAGGGTCTCAAAATCACCACCTTGGCCCCAAAATAGAGCCGAGACAATCAAGCCATGTTCGATGTCGGACATACATGGCGGGTGAGCGTAGCCTCCCAACTCCTTATGCAAAGGAGAGTGACCGTCAGGTGCAACAAGAGCAAGCACTGAGCCTGAGAGTTAAGGCTAGGGACGCAGGTAGGAGGTTCTGGGTAAGGATTGCCACAAGTAGACCCCAACCACAGTTGCGTACCTTGTTATCTCTGACAGCCCCAATTACGACTGCTCTGTTGCTTATTCGATGGGAGTATGCTTCATTCCCATTAGCAATTGCGCTTCATGTTGCACTAAGCCTTAGCCTAATTCCTGCCTTATTCGCCGCATCTTTCGCTCGAATGTCTGCTAGAGATAGACTGCGCTTACGGGCGGTAGGCTTCCGCTCAATGAATTCCTATCCGGGTGTAGAACGTATCCTAAACACACTCGATGAGAGAAGAATCAGAGAGAGAGTAAGAGTTTCTTGTAGCATTCTTGCAACTGTCGCCCTCGCTTCCCTATGGAATCTAGACGCAGGCCAGACTCTAAGCTCGTTAGTTTTGGGAGCCTGCATCGCGCTCTCGGTAATTTCGGCTTTCAATACTCAACAACTTGAGACATCAATTCCAATGCGTTCGAATTCATTCCCTCTTCTGTCTTTGCACGCTCCAACACTACACGATAGTACGCTTGATCGAGTATTGTCAGATCTTGTAGTAGCGCATCTAGATCCCGAAACGGCTAGTCATTGGGATATTTGGATAAATTCTCTATTTGATGATGTTCGAAGCGACCAAACTCCAGAGTCAGCGGTTGAACACCTGCTTGAAGCACTCCATTTGGAACACCTAGGTTTGCTCGATGAGGAGGGCCTACTAAGTGAAACACGCAGAGTCTTCAAGGTCTCAGCAATCGATGGGCTTTTCTCATCAACTTCCAAGTTCAACATGATAACTCTCAGGCGACTCCTTGCCCACACTAGGGCTTGGCAACCCGGCCTTTTCCGACTAACTGACAGATTACAAGACTCAGTCATTAGAGGCGACCCGAGCCTCACCGAGGAATCTTGGAGACTAGATCTTGACTTACCTCCTCGGTGTGGACAGGGTCAAGGAAATCTGTTCGTCATGATACACAACCACTCAGGCAAGAACCAGTCAATTGAGGTCGACATACTAGCTGCCGAAGGAGAGCCCGAACTTCAGACACTTCGAGTCTTTGCTAAAGCCTCGGCTCAACCCAATTCACAAATTCCTCTAGCCGACCAAAGAGGCGAATTAACCGAATCCTTTGGTCGCCTTCTTGCCGACTCAACAGTGCTCTGGATAGGCTTGGCGTGGCCCGACTCCATATCCGGGCCACACCCTGTACAAGTCACATTGAGAAATGAGGAAGGAGAGACGATTGAATCAATTGTAGTAACCACCATACTTTCATCCGGAGTTCAGGCAGAAAGTATGGGCCATAGAATGGCAGATGCTGCATCCGAGGTACGAAGAATCGCCCTCGCCCTTGCAGATTAAAGGCAATTTTCGGGGCGGAGCCCCGAGCGTCATCTTCATGTCGCAAACACGATTCGCCCAAGACGAGAACCATGGAGTCTTGGAATCTAGTCATCGTCGGCTCGGGCCCAGCCGCCCTAAGAGCCGCTATTGCCGCAGCCGATGCTGGAACAACACCGCTGCTCTTAGAATCCTCAGGAATTGGCGCAGGAACGGCGGGCACGGATCTAGCCGGACTTGCAGTATCCATAGACGAAGTAAGCTCATCCGGACATCGTGATGACACAATTTCTGCCGGTGGAGAATCCACCGACAAGGTCGCAGCCGCAAGGGTATGTGGAGAATCTCTCAGCGTTCTTGCAGAATTGGAAAGGTGGGGGTTGGTTCTCCGCCGCCGAGAAGGAGGGCTACCTCATGCGGCTCAGGTTGCAGGACACAGCATGCCGAGAATGACCGGCTGCGGAGATGCGACTGGACGAAACATCACCCGTATTCTAGAAGAACAGGCGATGAAGAGAGGGGTTGTTCGCCGTTCCGATATCCAAGTTATGTCGTTGGTAATGGACGGAAAGCAAGTCAGAGGTCTAACCGCTTACGATTCAAACTCCGGTCAAGTGATTGGGATTCAAGCCAAGGCTGTAGTTCTCGCTACTACTGGTCATCAAGGAGTTTGGTCCAGCCCATCAGACGGAGCAGGATTGGGCTCTGCTCTGATTGCGGGGGCCGGTCTTTCCCTCACCGGAATGGCAAACAACCCAACACACCCACTGACAGTAAGGGGAACAGACCTCAAGATAACACTCGATGTTTTAGGCTCAGGAGGCAGAGTCAGAAAATCCAACGGCGAGGACGTTGACCCGAGTGAAGTCGGCGAAGATGATTGCATTCTAGATTTGAGAGGCTTGGAATCTGACGCTCAGGCTTGGTTCTCCAATACACGAAATAGAGTCAAGGACAGAACAGGCCTGGATATTTCTCGTGAGGTTATTCCAATCACAACGAGCATTGCAACAACTACTGGAGGCGCTCCTGTAGACGAGCATGGCCGAGTAACCTTCTCCAAAGGCAAAAAGTGGGCCACTGGAATCTATGCAGCCGGACGATCTGCAAACAACGGGATGCATGGAGAGAGTGTGTTGGCAGGCAACCTAATGCTCGATGATTTAGTCGGCGGAAATAATGCTGGAAGCCACGCCGGAACCTGGGCCAAAGAAGCAGCATTTGGCGGCTCAAATTTAGTTGAGAAAGCAATTGAAAAATCCTCAAAGATGTTGGATTCTCTAAAATCTGGCGATGGCGCTTCTGTGGGCCAAGTCTCTGCAACTTTAGCCTCAGTAATTTCTTCTTGCACGAACGGATCTAGAGACGAATCTTCTCTCAAAGCAGCCGCCGATGCAATTGCAGATATGAAGAAAAACGGAATCAAAGTAACCGATCAATCAAGCGTGATGAACACCGAGATGTGCTCGGCTCTGAAACTTCAGGGAATGCTAACTTTGGCAGAGCAGATTACAAAATCTTGAGGACTTACAATGAGCGAAGAACCAACAATCTTCACTCGAATCATCAACGGCGAATTACCCTGCCACAAGGTGTATGAGGACGAACTCATCATCGCCTTCCTAGACATTCAACCTCTAACAAGGGGACATACATTGGTTATTCCAAAGGAACCAGCACCTTCCATGGACCAATTGAGTTTAGATTCCGCTGCGGCTCTTGGCAGGGCTTTACCGATAGTGAGCAGCGCAGTACTCAAGGCGACTGGAGCCACAGCGTACAACCTAATCCAAAACAACGGACATGAGGCAGGGATGTCAATCGCCCACGTTCATATTCACATAATACCACGATATCCAGACTCAACACACTCTTTCCTTTGGGAGTATGGAAAGATAGATCATGACGATGCAAAAACTCTCGCTGAAAGCATATCAGCGGCCACAGATTAGAATCGGTGTATTCTCAACCCCTTGCATCCTCCGAAGCCTCGTGTCGGACTCAGAAGGCGCGCCTGAGATACTCCCTGAGTTGTCAGAAAGCGCGACTAGATTGAAGCGAGATAAACTGACTCGAGTCCCATACAATCACGAGGGAAAGCATCCTGGAAAGAGATGGGCTCAACTAGCACTAGATTTGATGTTTGAATTGGGCAATAAGGCAATTTTCAGAAGATATGACGCCGATCCAACCCCGCCTGCGGAGGGAGGTGCGATCTATGTTGCAACCCACATCAATGGTCTAATTGACCCCATGGTAATTATTCGGGCACAAAATAAGCGAGTAATTTCACTCGGTCGTCATGATTTGACCACCCGCCCAGTAATCGGATGGTGGTCGAGAAGATTTGGGACGCAACCGGTTCTCCGTCGAGCAGAAGTAGAGGCCGGAGTTGTAGATGCCGATTTTGCTAGATACATCAACGACAGAGGTATGTTGACAGTGGCCTCTTGTCTGGCAACAGGACATTCGGCAGTTGTGATGCCAGAGGGCAAATCACACCAAGACAGCAAACTCCATGCATTACGAACAGGCTCATCACGCGCTGCTCTCGCTTCTGCTGCTATTGCAGACGAGAAGGGCTTACCTGCCCCAGTAATCCAAACCGTTGGTTTACATTGGCGAACTCATCATTGGCTTCGTACAGATAATTATGTTGAGTTCGGCAAATCGATTGAGATACCATCTACATATTCGTCCGAAGATCGCGCTCGTCTAGTTTCTGGGGAATGGGTCGAGCCTGATTATGAAGACACCAGAGAATTACGCGATCGAATATTCGACACACTTTCCCCCATGACTCCTGATGCCCCAGATTGGGAAACATACCGTTCATGGAAATTATTGGCTCACCTGGGCGCGAACAAAGCCAACGCCCCTCTTCGAACGCTGGCCGAGGAAGTCGGAGCTACTAGAGAGGTAAGAGAAAGTATTGGTAGAGACGAAAATAATCCAATAATCGACCAAGCAAAAGAAGCCGCAGAAATCCTCCACAAGAATGACTTGTATGCTACATCTCTAGATTCTTCAAATCGCTTGAAAGGAAAATCAATTTCTGAACATCTCTTAGGGATTCTTGGTTTACTTCTGATATTTTCCACTTTACCAATCACACTGCCTTCATCAGGGCCACAGTGGGGTCTTGCAAAATATATGGCCGAAGGTAGTGACGAGGGATTGGACTCTCGTACGACTTACTTCATGCTTGCAGGAATGTTTTCACCGATATTTTTCTGGCCCCCTGTGGCATTGTTGGGCACCTACCTGTACGCGGGTTTATCGGTGCAATTAGTGACTTTATACACATTCATTTTACTGATGCTCACATTCTATCTTGCCGCCTCAATCGCATTAACCGGCTATGATTTGTGGTCCGACTCTGTAACAGCATCTCGCCGTGTGAAATTGAGTAAGAGCAGCGAGGGAGCAAGATTTCACGAACTCGTTGAAAATATCTCTTCTAGACTCGGCGCTCTCAAATAGGACTGCCAATAGCCGACATTGATGGATGGCAAGTCGGCGGCTAGTGCAGTTAAGGATTGGCTAGCTCGTGAGAAACTGGAGTCTAGAGAAGTTACAGACGCTCAAGCACTTATTCATCTACATGTAAAATATCCACCAACTAAACAAGGCCACGTCTTCAATGTGGTAATTCCAAAAAATCGAGATTTAGTACTGATTTACTCGATTACCAGAGTCGATGAAGGGCAACAAAATGAGATGCGCGACCATGGAAAAGAAGACCCCGATGCTTGGGAAAAATGGCTTCATGACACTAGAATACAATTGACCCGTTCTAACCTTGATTGGGTTCTCCATGTCGGCAAGCCAAAGGACGAGTTACCAGGCCCTCTACAAGCGTTTAACCTGTCAAGTCCAATATGGTTCGACGGCCTAAGCCAAAACGAATTTATGCAGACAATGAGAAGTGTATGGCTTTCCAAATTGGAACTTATTCATCAAGTGAAGTACGCTTATGGAAAAGGGATTGGTAAACCTGGAAAGGTGGATGATTGGGAGGCAAAGAAAGCCAAACAACGTACCACCAAACCACCAAAGAATGAACCGAAAAGCCATTCGATTGACACAGATGAGACAGGTGGTTTCGGTAGCGAATTCGACCCCGCCGATTGGGTCTGAAATTCCAATTTATTGGGATGAAAATCCTTCTTTATCCTAAGGGATATGGATGACGCGTGAGCGTGTAGGTTAAGTATTCAAAGAAACCAACAAGGATTGTTGTAGCAGCAATGCTGGAGGGAACGAGATGGAGACAAAGAAAGTAAGGAGTAGCATGACGTTGGTACTCATCATGGTGATGAGCCTGTTTGCTACGTTAGAATTCTCAGATAGAGCAGAAGGAAGCGAGATAGTAGTAACAGATGCGATACAGATAGTCGCTAGCGGAACTCATAATGACAGAATGGTTGCAATGGATGCCGATTCAATGGGCAATACTCACTTCGTCTGGAGTAGAAACACCCAACATCTCTACTACAAAATGCTCGATCCTAGAGGTGAGGTTCTAATCGACGAAACTCAAATCTCCAATCCAGGCACCCACCGTGCTAACCACCCAGACATCGCCGTAGATCATGCTGACAATGTTCACATTGTTTGGACAGATAAATCAGGTCAATGGACGATATTCTACACCCTCTTAGATCCGTCCCAAGATGACCAAGATGGCAGCTCAGGTTTGGATGCTGTACTTTCGATAATCAATGATGAAGAAATTGCCAGCCACCAACAGAATCGTGACTGGCCAGCGGTGGCTGTGGATTCTCAGAATAACCCACACATAGTTTGGGAAGATTCCTATGAACCACTCGACAAATTCTACCAACAACCTCAGATATACTACTCGATGCTAGAAATTGACCGCCCAGGTCGCCAAGCAATTGTTGCAATTGGGAATACACTCCTGACTCCAATTATCGGACACAAGGGCCACCCAGATGTTGCAGTTGACGCAGACGATTTCGTGCAAGTAGTCTGGGACGACACCCGCGGTGGTAAGGTAGAGATGGTCGCACCTATCGACACATCTGGTTCAATGAATACCGAATGGGCCGACATGTGTGTGGTTTTCTATGGAGGCAACTTCGCAAGCGGAGGATTCTTTGAAGGACTAAAACCAATGCTCGAAGATGGAAATATTACGGTATTCGAAACACTCTATGCACTGAGCGGAAACTGGCCGTCTGCAGCCACCTCTGGTAACTGCGCGACCGCATACCAAACCGGCGGCTCTGGAAGCCAAGGCCCTCGCACAACCCATCTCGGTCAAACCCCATTAGACGACTCCGGCGGTATTCGCTATCTTACTGAAGTAGTCTACGATAATACTGCAACGAACCTTCCTCAAGACGGAGGATATTACTCCGAATTCTGGGGCCCTGGTACAACATGGGCCTGCCTATCTTGGAGAGATACCCAAGGTCGAATGGGCAACGCTGCAAATCCACCAACACAGTTGGACCACAGATGGAACCCGAATGCTACTAAGATTGTAATTCCAATTTCTGATGAAGGGCCATACGGCGGTGACCCAGCACAAGCCGCTGATGATCTGCAAAGTATCAATGAGGCACATGACGCATGTGTAGAGGCAGGCGTCGTTCCTGTACCGTTGTTGGCCGCAGGTTGGGGTCAAGGTTCGACAGAAGTAGGATCACACATGCAGGACCTTGCCCAGTGTCCAAATGGATTCGTATCCATCTCCACCAGAACCTGCCCTGGCTCTACGATTCGTAACACAGATGCAGGTGGAAAGATGTACAGCTTCCCTACTTCATCAGGTAGTGCAACCGAACTTCAACAAATGGTCGAAGCCCTAGTATATCTAGCAACAAATAATTCTCGTGAAATATTTTTGACAATTCTGGATCCGTATTCAGTATTGGACAACCCACCACCTGGTTGGACGAAGGGAACCTCGGGAACAACTGTATCGAATAACCAGTATGTGGAGGACATCGGTCCATCTACAGACCAGTTGGGATATGGTCACCTAGTCGTTGTAAATGATACCCGAATTACCCTTCAGGATGCATTCAGCCTACATCCCTCAATTGCAATCGATTCCTCCGGTAACACACACGTTGCATGGATGGATGGCCGGGCCTACGGCTTCGAAATAGATGTCAACTACGAGATATATTACTCCAGGCTAAGACTTCGTGGCTCCGCGGCTTGGGATGGAGCACCTTCAGGACTACCATCCTACGGAATAAAGCAAATCACAGACTCCGCGATATCTACAGTAGAGGGTCTCAATAATCTGGACAGTCAGAGGCCATTTGGCGCTAATTCACACATGCCAGAGATTCTAACAGATTCCTTCGACAATGTGCACATTGCTTGGCTCGACAACGGAAATGAAACTCAGGGCGAGACCATAATGTACACTCGCCTAAATCACACAAATGATGCTCATCCGAATGGTTTCCCGCTTAACTCGTTGGCATCGGGAATAATTGAGCCATGGGAGCTACACGAAATCTCAACTTGGGATTCAGATAAGTTAGGCCCTAACTCACCTTATGCGCCAGATCTAGGACAGCCGCCTGCATTCGCAAATGACCTAGGTAGTGGAGTGCATATCGCTTGGTCGGACACCAACCGATGTGATGAAAACAATAACCAAGGAAGATACACTCTATGTTACGTACACGTACTAACTGGTTTGGTATCGGTAGATTTGGCCGATGATGAGACATTCTATCACACCATTGAACCGGGTCAGCAGACTACCTACAACATGACAATCTCAAACCCAACTCCTGGGCCTGCAGAACTTGTCGCAGATACTTACGAAGTAACTTTGCTGGGAGTGCCAAATAATTGGACAGTAACCCTGTTCTTTAGTTCAAATCACACGCCAATTTTCGATTCGACACCAGTTTTCCTTCGCGGTGGAGATGTAGTGCCGGTATACATGCGCGTTCGCGCACCGACTATCTATCAAGCCCACGAGGACGAACTAGCTGCAATCACTGTGAGCGTCGTATCTTACAAGGATCCAGCGATTAATGATGAAAGGCTCACGTTGACTTTGATGGACGTTGTTCACGGAATTAATCTCGACACCAGTCATTATCAGGTAGACGTAGAACAGGGGCAATCAGCAATCTTCTCGATTACTGTAACGAATACAGGAAATGTATACGATACGTTTGCATTCTATGATCCAACCACTCATGAAGGCCAGACTGAATGGGGCTTACCTTTCGGTTGGGGAGTTTCCTTCCCGACGTCGCTTTCCCTAGATCCAACCCAATCGGTAACGCGTAACCTGCAAGTTAGCGTCCCAACCTCTCAGGAACCCGGAACCTTCGTGATTTATCTGAAAGGCTGGTCTACTGGAGAGCCGGTATTATCGATTGATAGAGGGACCTTTGATGTACTCGAATTATGGGTTAATGTATCGATAAGGAGTTCTGGAAATATTATCTTCAACCTCGGAGAAACAAAACAAGACGTTCTACCAGGAGAATGTTCCGAATTTGACATAGAAGTCACCAAGCATTACACACCCGGTTTCCTAGTCTTTACAACACCCGGCGGCCCGGATGAAAGGCCACCTGAGATTTCAGAATCAACATGGCGTTACGACAACTGGGTAGTTGACCTGGATTTTGAAAATGCACCGGGTGGTAACGGTATAGGAGATAATGATCCGCGATATTGGGGCGTTATTGATACGCCTTATACTGTAACTGCAATAATGTGTGCTCCATACAATGCAACGGCAGGACTTGGTGAATCT
The DNA here is from genome assembly GCA_002502175.1 of Euryarchaeota archaeon UBA19. Classification (GTDB taxonomy): domain Archaea; phylum Thermoplasmatota; class Poseidoniia; order Poseidoniales; family Thalassarchaeaceae; genus MGIIb-O1. The sequence goes on from DAPQ01000001.1 coordinate 10,947, forward strand.
GTCACCGTCAAAGCTAACCTAGAAGGAGCACCTAAGGTCAGAGACTCTGTTGTATTGGTAACGAATGTAATTCAAGTCTATGACCTAGAAGCAACAGTACCACAATCCACACTTGAATTGCATCCAGGAGAGTCCTTCCAATTGGATACAACGATTGAGAACATAGGTAATGGCCCAGACAGATTCGACATTGCTGTAAATTCGATAACAGATTCAAACGGAGGCTCAGCGGTCTGGGATATTGAAATCCCAAGAGTGACCTTCGAAGAACTTGATAGGGACACATCACAAGACATCCCGATTTACATTAATGTTCCAGAGAAGACTTACGCAGGCGAATACACAGTCCGTCTAGATGTCTTGAGCGAGGAACCATATGAAGGAACCAAATTGAGAGATACAATAGTTCTGAACATCGATATCGTAGAATTCCACGATATGCGAATAGAACTAGATCCTGCGATTGAATCCAGAATCAAAACCACCGCGCCTGGTAGAACCGTGCGCTTCACAATGAATGTTAGCAACTATGGAAACGTCGACGACCACCCATCGATACACAACCACACCGAGAACTCTGCCGGCTGGGA
>DAPQ01000069.1:0-10462 GCA_002502175.1 Euryarchaeota archaeon UBA19
ACTTGTATGGATGCCTCGGTTGGCCATTCAGCAGAAGGTGGCACATTGGTCCAGGAAGCATGCCAACCAGGAACATTCCAACCATTTACAGGACAAACATCCTGCCTTGATGCATCCGCTGGTCATTATGTTGATTCCTCTGCTTCGTCGTCTCAGAATCAATGTGCGACCGGTTATTCAAATGACCAAATTGGTCAATCATCCTGCTTACCCGCTCCTGCTGGTTCCTTCGTTAATCCAACAGGCGGTGACGCTGGTGCAAGCAATACAACAGCTGTCCAACTATCGGCGATGAGCGCAAATTATTCTGCATCGATTACTGGTGGTTCAGATAGCATTGACGTATTTTCTCTAAATCTTTCCCGAACAACTTGGTTCACTGCAACCCTAACTTCTCCAGCAGGGCAGAATTATGATATTGAATTGTTAAATTCCAGCTTCCAAGTAATCGATTCATCTACAACTAATGGTTCTGATGAAGTATCAACAGTTCCTGCAAATAATTCCAGTGGGATGTATTACATCAGAATTAGCTACTCTTCTGGATTCAATAACTCAGACGACTACAATCTGGTAATCAACCTCAGTTCAACTGGTGCTGCCGCCACACAAGTAGGTTCGACATCGATAGATATCGATGCTGAGCATGGCATAGAAACCACAACTTGTTCACCAGGAACTTGGCAAGGTCAGACCGGTTCAACTTCCTGTAACCAGGCATCCCCTGGTCACTATGTTTACGCAACTGGTGCAACATCACAAAATGCCTGTACTCCTGGATACTATCAACCGAATTCTGGTCAAACAAGTTGCATAATAGCATCCTCGGGTTACTTCGTAGCATATCCTGCCTCAACATCCCAAACAGCAGCAGGACCCGGCCATTATGTCAACGGGACAGGTGCAACAGCCCAGACTGCTTGTACAGTTGGAACCTACCAACCATCTTCAGCTCAGACTACTTGTTTTGCAGCAAGTCCAGGATACTATGTTCCTGTGACCGGTCAAGCCAATCAGACGATTTGTAATGGAGGAACCTACCAACCAAACTCAGGCCAGAGAGAATGCATGAACGCAGACCCAGGTCATTATGTTCCAAATCAAGGAGCAACCAATCAAACTCAATGTTCTATTGGTACCTACCAGCCACTTTCTGGCCAATGGTCTTGCCAGAATGCAGAACCCGGCCATTATGTCGATGATGTGGGTGCAATTTCCCAAACACCTTGTTCAGTAGGAGAATATCAACCATCTAGTGGTCAAACTAGTTGCCTAACAACGTCCGCTGGATACTATACGAATTCAACCGGATCAATCAATCAACAACCATGTCTTCCAGGGAATTTCCAACCCTTACCGGGTCAAGCAGAGTGTTTCCAAGCGGAACCGGGTTACTACGTTGATACACTTGCTGCAACCGCCCAAATCCCTTGCCCTGCAGGTTCATACAATCCATTCAATCAAGCGGATGAGGCAACTGATTGTATTCTTGCAGATACAGGACATTATGTTGCTCTCCAAGGCTCTGTGGCTCAAGATGAATGTAACCCAGGGAGCTACTCATCCACTCAAGGACAAATTTCCTGCGACGCAGCATCACCCGGATACTACGTACCTAATTCAGCCGCCGATGAGCAATTGCCATGCTCTGTGGGAACCTGGCAGGGTTCCCAAGGTTCTACGGGCTGTGATGTAGCAGATCCCGGACATTACGTTGATTCACAAGCAGCATCAATGCAGACAGCATGCTTCGCGGGAACCTACAATCCTAATTCTGGCTCAGTAAACTCTGCAGATTGTATTTCCGCTGATGCGGGAAGCTACGTGGCAAATTCAGGTTCGGCTGAACAACTGCTTTGCCTAGCAGGAACCTACCAACCAGCTCCGGGGCAGTCCAGTTGTATCGATGCGGACTTTGGCTATCATGTTCCAAGCGAAGGAGCCACAGGACAAATTGGATGTTCAATGGGTTCCTATCAAGGAGAGAGGGGAGAAACACAGTGCAACTCTGCAGAACCAGGGTACTACGTCGACTCTCATTTCGCCTCATCTCAGACAGCATGTTTGGCCGGAAAATACAACCCATCCTCGGGATCTACTTCCGAAAATGATTGCATGGATGCCGCGCCTGGATTCTTCGTAGAAAACGTAGGCTCAGCATCACAGCAAGCCTGCGATTTCGGCTACTACCAGCCAAATGGTGGTTGGTCGAGTTGTATTATGGCTGATCCAGGTCATTACGTAGATACACAAGCCGCCACCGCTCAAATTGCCTGTGAGGCTGGAACATTCAATTCAAATTCAGGGTCAACAACTGCGTTTGCTTGCTTAGATTCAGAACCTGGAAACTACGTTCCGGACCCAGCCTCTCCTGCTCAAATACCCTGTGAAGAGGGCAGTTACCAAAATCAAAGGCAACAAAACGAATGCAAACTAGCTAGTGTTGGATACTTCGTGAATACCACTGGGGCAATATCTCAGATCGCAGCGCCTCAAGATTACTACACAGACGTCGAAGGTGCTACTGAGCCATTACCATGTCCAGAAGGCCGAATTACGATGGTTGAAGGCTCCGATGATGTTGAGGACTGCCGTCAAGATTACGATGGAGATAGAACCCCAGATTTCCTTGATGAAGACGACGATAATGATGGTATAATCGACCATATTGACCAATGCGACACCGGTCTTTTGGATTGGACTAGTACCAAATCCAACGATTGGGATCAAGATGGCTGTGAGGATACCATAGAAGATATTGATGATGATAATGACGGATTTTCCGACGCAGAAGACCACCTCCCCTTAGACCCAACGGAGTGGTTGGACAGTGATGGTGACGGAATAGGAGATAACGCTGACACTGATGATGATAATGACGGAATTCCAGACGAAGAAGAGCTCAAACTAGGATTAGATCCGCTTGTGGCTGATTATGATAATGATGGTTACAATGACAGCGTTGATGCTTTCCCTAAAGATCCAACAGAGTGGTTGGATACTGATGGTGACGGAACAGGGGACAATTCTGACAAATTCCCTACAGTGAAGTTTTACCAAACTTATGGGCAAGCAGCAGTCCACCTAGTTATCGGATTCATTATCCTAGGAGTAATTGGATTTAGTGTGCGAATGGGTATAGGTGGCCGACCGGAGAAAGCAGAGGCTGATGATAGTACTCACGAGATTCGAGAAATCGCTGGAGTAGAAGTTAGAGTATCGGCAGAGGGCCGAATGTTTGACCAAACTACCGAACCCCAAGTCGAATCCAAGCCTGAACCCCAGCCAGTTGAAACCCCATCTGCCACAATGTTTGACTTACAAGCAGCAGAACAAACGGTTACCGAATCAATGGATGAACCGATTACTGAACAAGTTGGAATGGATTTGACTCATGAGGCTGAGGTGCAGGAAGAGGCACTTACGGAATCCAAAGACACCTCACAACCAACTGAAGTCGTTGATGAATTAGACCTTGATAGTCTTCTGGCTACTGCACCCCCACCGGTTCCTAAAATCGAAGCACCTCCTGATGCACAAGTCAACGAGCACGGTCAGAAAGTTTGGCGCGATGACAATGGGGATGTTTGGGTACAGAACCCAGATGGAAGTCTACTCAAGCACAACGTCTTGACAGGTGCTTGGGAACCTTACGAGCAGTGAACCTTGGTTTAATTGCATGAAGGGTTAGATTAGTCGCATTGATAATGCGGCACCTAATGCGCTTGTTCGACGGTGAGTCAAATGACAGACAACGACAACGAAATTATCCAAACTATCGAAGCCAGCGCCCACTGCGACGGTCCTTGTGGAGTCTACGATCCTGCAAGTGCAAGAATAGCCGCTGAGGCAGTTCAATCGATGACCAAGAAGATGGTTACACTTGCAGAAAATCATGGCTCAGACTGTGGAACTGCAAGCTACATCAACACAATGAGCCGCTATGCTACAATCAAGGAAGAAGAAGCCCAAAAGTGCAAGGACGAATTATTGGTACTTTGGACTGATTACTTCAAGCCTCAACACCTAGAATCAATCCCTGACCTACACGACACTTTCTGGCAGGCAGCAAAACTCTGCTCAGCATGTAAGGTAGAAGTCTCAGAGCAGCATGCTCAGGAACTAATGGATGCAGTTGAAGCAATCCACCACATGTTCTGGGGAACCAAGGGCCGTGAAGACCCATGGATTCGCGCTTCCTGAATGTCGTCGTAAACGGCGACTCAATGTGGCCTACACTCAAGCAGGGTAGTACTGCTAAGTTTGAGAGAATCGACTCAACCTCAGTAGCAGTAGGGCAAGTAGTATTGTTAGATCATCCGTTCAGACCTAATCTAAGGATAATCAAACGGATTCAATCTATGGAAGATGGCCGATTATTCCTTGTTGGCGACAATCCAGACCCCACGGCTAGTGAGGATAGTCACAACTTTGGGCAAGTTGATGTATCCTCAGTCATCGCGGTTTTATTTCCACAATAGGCTCAGAATTGGATGACATTAGCACCCCATGCTAAACCACCACCAAATGCAGCGGTAACCACTAGAGAACCCGGGCCAATCAGACCCTCATCCATCGCTTCGCGCATGGCGATTGGTACACTTGCACCGGCAGTATTTCCGTACTTGTGCAAATTTGTGAATGTCTTTTCCATCGGTAGGCCAAGTTTTTCCATTCCTGTTTTGATGATATTGATATTGGCCTGATGTGGGATAACTAAGTCGACTTCATCGAGACTTTTTCCAACGCGTTCTAGCGCGCTAAGCACCGCTTGTGGAAATGCCTCGATGGCGAAGTTCCAGACCGCTCGCCCATCCATGTGGAAGTATTGCATTCCTTCCTCGAAGTTATCACTCGGAATTGGAACTCTAACTCCACCTGCTGGAATTTCGATTACACCCGAGCCGCTACCATCACTGGTTAGCCAAGAGCCCAAGATGCCCTTTCCATCTTCCACCTCACCAAGAACTGCCGCTCCCGCTCCGTCACCAAACAGAACACAGGTGGTTCTGTCTTGCCAATTTAGAATACGAGAATAAATTTCAGATCCGACCACTAGAACCTTGTCGTAGCCGGGAGTTCCAGCAAATCGAGCACCTACATCTAGGGCGTAAACCCATCCTGCACAAACCGCATTGATGTCGAAGGCCCCACAATCCGAACAACCCAATTTTTCCTGAATAATTCCCGCTGTTGAGGAAAGTGGAACGTCAGGGGATGAGGTTGCAAGAATTACCAAATCTATGTCATCTGGAGTTAATCCCGCATCATCCAGAGCCCTCTTGCATGCTTCTACAGCTAGATCTGAAGTGTGTGTATCTTTGTCAGCGATTCGTCGCCTTTTCATGCCAGTTTTGGTGGTTATCCACTCATCGCTGGTCTCAACGATTTCCGCCCAATCCTCATTACTCATTTCATGAGGAGGTACGTATGAACCGAGTCCAATAATTCCCACAGAGGTCATATTATAATGCGTCACGCGAGCGAACTCACATTTCACAGTTGATGTTTTCAATCGTGTTTGAGGCAGATGTTCATTGGTTCTGAGAAAAAGCCGAGACTCCAACGCCCACCTTCCCTTCCGACTCCACTATCCTTGACTCCACCAAACGGAACTCTCAAATCTCGATGTAGCCAAGTATTGACCCAAACCATGCCAGTGTCAATATTCTCAGCAACTCTTTGTCCCCTTCCTAAGTCGCTAGTCCAAACGCTTCCCGCCAAACCATAGCGGGTGTTATTTGCAATCGCAATCGCTTCTTCTTCACTCTCAAATCGATGTATGGTTACAACAGGGCCGAAGATTTCCTCAGTTGTACATCGAGCATCTGTTGCTACGCCTGAAATGACAGTAGGCGCCAGCCAATTGCCGTGCTCGAACTCTTTTGGAAGACAGGGATATCCTCCTGTGAGTATCTCGCCTCCCTCCTCGTTAGCCAACTCGACGTAACTTTCCACTTTCGCGAGATGGTCTGCTGAAATCAATGCCCCTAATTGGGTAGATTCGTCTGAAGGATCACCGATTTTCATTGATTCAACTGAGTTGACAAAAGCCTCGACAAATTCATCGTAAATACCAGATTGGACAAGAATTCTTGAGCCGCATAGGCACACTTGTCCTTGATTTAGGAATGCGGCTCTAGTTACTCCTTCGACGGTTTTCTCCATATCACAGTCGTCGAATACTATGCTTGCATTCTTGCCGCCTAATTCTAGACTGAGTTTCTTGAACATTGGACTTGCGGCGGCGGCAACCTTGGCTCCGGTAGCCGTACCTCCTGTGAATGAGACAAGGTCGACATCTGGATGAGAGGTAAGTGGGCCACCAGCACCCATTCCATCTCCATGAACTAGGTTGACGACTCCTTTTGGTAGGCCGACTTCGTGAATAGTTTCCATTAGTAAATCGGCGGTCATCGGAGTTAATTCACTGGGCTTACAGACGACTGTATTACCCATCCCGATGGCTGGAGCAACCTTCCAACTCAGAAGGTATAATGGAAGGTTCCATGGAGTAATCAATGCACCAACACCAACCGGTTTTGGTACAACGATATTTGTTGCATCTTCCATCTCAAAACGTTCTCTCTGACCGCCATGAGTTTCTCGAATTAATCCTGCAAAAAACCGGAAATTAGCCACTGAACGGTAAGCATCTACTGCGCGTGCTAAGGATATTGGTTTACCCGTATCTTTGCTTTCAAGTGCGGCGATATCTTCGTATTTTACTTCTAAGGCATCGGCGATTTTATCCAACCAATCGGCTCTTTCTGCATGGCTAAGTCCACCCCATTCTGGCTGAGCCTTTTTTGCCGCAGAAACTGCATGATCAACATCCGCTTGTGTCGAAAGTGGAACTCTTCCAAATCGTTCACCCGTCGCTGGTTTCAGAACGTTCATCCAATCATCGTTAGAGTGGCAAACAAATTCACCATCAATGAAGTTACAAAGGTCGCGAGGTTCACTGCCAACAGGGTCTCTTTCACAAGGGGTGCAACCTGATTCACAGCACTTCTCAGGGTCCAAAATTAACCCTCCTGACTTCCCTCATTGGCGAATGGATCTGAACGAGTCATAGCTTCTGTATACTCTTTCCAGTCGAGTGAGAATCGATCTCTATCAGGATCCCATTCGTCCCACGTTACAACTTCCTCTAGGGCCTCTCGATACTTGTTAGGAACGATTCCGGGTACGATGAATGCTTTCTGTCTGTGTAGGGGATACGGGTTTCGAAGTTGAATCCCTAACACTCCTAAGACCGCACGGGAGACATACCAGGTTGCCTGAGAATTCCAACCATGAGCGACTTTGATTACTATACCAAGGCCATTAGGCCAATCAGGGTGTTCCACAGATAAACCGAGTAATCCATCAGCGCCTTCTTTTGCAATCAGTTTTCCTTCTCCGGCCTTAATACAAGTTGAGTCCAGTCTGTTGAATCCGCCTATTAGATCGGGGTGCCTATTCATTGCCTCCCAAATCCAATCCTCATCCCTATTTTTTGCTAGATTGGCGAACATAACAGCTAATTCATCAACTGTATTTGAGGTTGTAGGGAAACCACAGCCATCCTTCGCGACTCGTAGTGGTTCCCAATCTGGCTTATTCATATATTCACGCAAAACATCAAGGTACTCGGGAAACCATGGCGAACTAGGCAAAGTATATCCTGCTCTATTCATCCCTCTTTTCCTCATCCCTTTGAGTATTGCAGCGTGTTCTCCAGAGCATGTGTGAAACCATCTTCTTGGCCTTCTAACCTGACGTCCGAATTGAATCAATGGTACGTCCAATGGGCATTGCATCAAGCCCCACTCTGATTCTGTAAGTAAGGACTGAGCAGCTGCAACGTGCTCTGTGTCTCCGTTGTGTGAGGAACATGAAATAGCTTTTTGTTTCCAATCTAAGTCTTCCAAAACTTCAGTAAAAGGCTTCATCATTAACGGTTTCATCATCGAGCGGCCATAGACCAAAACATTTCCACCGAATGAATGTATAATCTCGTCACCATGTGCCCAAGAAACCGCTCCATGAATGGTATTTTCCGAGACATCCATACGCCTGAAATCAACTAATGGCTCCCACTCCACATCTCGTCCGGTAGCAATACCTTCGTGTTGCTCTCCGAGAGGATTGGTTGGGAATACAGCAGACCCCGGCCGGCCTGGTGCGACACTGGATGGCTGCTCGACTTTACGCGCGCTCATTCGCTCCCTCCATTTACCGCCGGTGCGACTTTCGTCATGAATGCCTCCATGTTGCGTTGAACCCTTTGTGAATCGTGATTAAAGAAATCGAACCAACACATTAGGCGGTCTTCTGGGTGGAACCTTTCTTTGATTTGTTGAGCAACTTCATGGACATTTCCAATTACTGCGTTATCGGTGGCACGCTCTACTTTGGTAGGATCGATAGTGCCCTCCAGAGCATGCCAATAGGTTGTCAACGCGGCTCTAGCTTCTTCTTTTGCCGCCGCGCTTCGCTCATCATCAGTCAAACCATCCTCGTCATTAACGAAGACCATGATTGTACGAGGCATCATATCACGAGTCCATTCACCACCTGAAGAGTGGTAGTTTTCTGCCATTCTTTCATGAGTTTGTTCAATGATATGAGGCGGTGTAATCGAGAGGTTGAACACCTGAACAGGCGCCCATTTGTTTACCTCAATTTGTAGATTAACGTCATGGCTTCCAAGAACTAAGTTGAGTAATTCTCGACGCCATTCTTGTGGAATAGTTTTGATTTCCTCAAAGTTATATCTCGATGGAATGGTGATTGATTCAGGCGACTCTGATAGGCCATGCATTTTCATGGCAGCATCCTGGACATTCTGCCAATCTTCATCAGAGCGGAAATTATCTCTGGTAAAGATAGTCTTTCGAATCATTTCACTTGAAATCACTTCACCATTCAGGAGTCTAAGAAAAATCTCAGATGCCTCTGCGAAAATTTGACCTCTTAGAGCCGGCCAAGCAGCCTCCTCAACCTCATCTCGAGGCACAATTCCGTAAGGCCGAGCCATAAATTCGAACCGACCGGCTGAAAAACCGATATGCAATCTTCTCTTTTCTTCAGGATTCATTCCGTGCAATGCAAGAAATGACCCTACTCGTTCTGCCTGTGGAATCGGACCTCCACTTGCTAGAATCGACATAACTGCGCTACCAACTTCCATTCTTTTGGTTCTAGCAAACATCGCCGTTGCGACTTGGAAAAAATCCGTACAAAGACCAACTTCTCCTGGATAATGTGGGACAACAGGCTTCGAGTTTTGCTTTTGAACTTCGGTTGAAAGATGTGCCTGAGCAACCCAACCAACGCCAAACCCTAATTCATCGGCTTTCTCAGCTTGGTCGAGAAAGTTAGCAAACATCTCCGTTTCACTTGGTATATATCCGGAGGTGTCCGGAGTTTGTGAAATCGAGAAGAAGATGTCGAAGTTCATGCAAATCAACTCACTAAATGGAGCGCATTCTGCCACCATCGACAGCCAAAGAAACACCGCGAATGCCTCCGCTACTTGGTAAGCAAAGGAAGGTGACAGCGGCTGCGGTTTCCATTGGATCTATTAGGCGTTGAATTGGAACAGAATTCATCCAAGTCTCTTGAACTTCCTCAACCGACTTTCCAGTTCTTTTCGAAATTGATCCTGCAAGAGAGCCAAGTCGGTCGGTGTCAGTAAAACCTGGAAGTATGTTGTTGATGGTGATACACGGGTCTAATTCCCTAGATAGTGACTTTGCCCAAGAGGCCATTGCACCTCTGAGGGTATTCGAAAGTCCGATATTGTCGATCGGTTCTCGGACGGAAGTTGAAATGATGTTAACAAAGCGGCCATAGCCCAATTCTGCCATTCTTGGAGACAGAATCTGAGCGATTGTATGGGATGCATGCAAATGGCGAGAAAATGGCCCTTCAAACTCCTCTAATTTGTTCTCAAGAAGCGGTCCTCCCGGTGGGCCTCCTGCATTATTGATTACAATTTCAACCATACCTAATCCCAAAACAGCCTCCCTAACGGCCTCAGCATCTTCTAAATCGAGAACAAGCATTTCATGTCCTGAGCCATGCAGTTCTGCTACTAATTCTTCCAGTGCATCAGCACTTCGAGCACAGGCGATGACTCGTGCTCCCGCTCGCGCTAGCATCTGAGCAGTGGCACGTCCTATACCTGCGCTAGCTCCACAAACTAATGCAGTTCTTCCAGCCAAGGCATTTTCAGCAAAAGGAAATCCTTCATTCAACATATCACTCATTTCTTCAACTCCTAGTCAACATAGTGCGCATATTTTTGCTCTGCAAGTTTCTCATAAACAACCTGCAAGACATCCTCTGGAGCGTTCCTGAAAGTAGGATGTTCACTCTCTCCCTGTGGGTGGCGCATCTCACCCCACCGTCTCTCTTCATACCCCATCAGGGCTTCCTTCATCAATACACCAGCAAGAACCAGTGTTTCGTA
>DAPQ01000069.1:10859-11066 GCA_002502175.1 Euryarchaeota archaeon UBA19
CCATTATCACAAAAGTGAGTAGAACTACCTATTGGGATATCGTGGTAAACGCTCCATGCTGGAGAGGCAGAGCCACGACAATCAGGAAGTAGTCCTGGATGAGAATTTACTACCCCATCTTTGGGATGGTCGAGTATTTCTCCACGGATGATTCTAGTTCCTCCAAAAACGATTAGATCAAGGGGTAAATCTGCAATGTGTGGCATT
>DAPQ01000002.1:0-44668 GCA_002502175.1 Euryarchaeota archaeon UBA19
GGGAGCGGCCACACTACTGCTCAACATTACGAGAACGAGGCACAAAGCCTGCAGTCTACGACCAGCCATCATGACCAACCGTCTCAGTATGTCCGGTTTGAGGCTTTGCCCGATTTGATGCTCTCGCGCGCGAGAAGGTATGGATTGCAGAATCCTCAATCAAATCGCTGAAGGTTTCCACCATCGCGATTTCCACCGTGTCTGGCGATATTCAGTGCGTCACCCAAAGAATCTGCACTCATAATTTCACGATCGAGTCGCTCCGAAGCAACTCCTGTAATGATTGACATGACCTTGATTGTGTCGCCAAATGCTGGGTCCTGACGCGCTCCGAAGATAACATTCGCGTCGGGAGACAGCCTTGCAGTCATCAAGTCACAAACTTGGTTTGCCTGTTCGAGAGTCATGTAAGGCCCACCTGTAACATGAATCAATGCTCCAGTAGCCCCATCGATTTCGATATCGAGTAATGGGTGGTTCAGAGCCTCATGGACCACATCTTCTGGACCTTGTTCACTCTCTCCGTAAAGCATCATAGTGACTCCACCATTCTTCATGATGGCTCTAACGTCTGCAAAGTCCAGGTTGATTAGACTTGGAAGAGTAATTGTCTCAACGATTCCCTTGACTATTTCTGCAATCAATTGGTCCATGATTGAGAAGGCTTCGTCAAGAGGAAGATTCGGAACGTAATGTAATAATCTGTTGTTGTCCAAAACCAGAACTGCATCTGCAGCTTTTCGAAGCAATTCGAGACCTTCCAGCGCTCTTTGCATTCTCATCCTGCGCTCTACTGAAAATGGAGTTGTGACGATTGCAACAACAAGAGCACCGGAACGCTTGGCTTCCTCCGCAACTATTGGGGCGATACCAGTACCTGTCCCTCCTCCAAGTCCAGCGGTTACGAATACCAAATCAGCACCGTTGACGATTCGTGTAATGACGTCTCGTCCTGCTTCTGCACAGCGACGTCCTGTGATTGGGTCGCCACCAGCACCAAGTCCACGAGTAATGTGTCGGCCAACAAGCAACTTTTGTTGTGCACGAGTGTGATCTAGATGTTGTTTATCGGTGTTGATTGCGACAGTTATCGCGCCCTCAACTCCGATGTGAGTGATACGATTCATGGTATTGTTTCCAGAACCTCCGCAACCGCATACCAATATGCGAGGATCTGGGGGTCCAAACGACTCCAATTCGCGGTCCGTTAAGGCGGTGGGAATCCTCTCCGCAGCATTAGCAGCAGAAGCACCACCCAAACCGGTCGCAGCGTTGTCCACCATTCTATGCCCCCTGTGCATCCCAAGGGCTTGACGCCCTACGTCATCGCAGTGCAATTTCTAGCCTTCTTAACCGTTGAGGGCGTAGAGAGGGTCGAGAATGCGTTTATCGGAGTCTAGATGTTTGGCCGGAATGCCTCCGGAAAGCGAGATAAAGAGGAGGTCACCCGAACAGACCGTACCGCGCTTAGCTCAGTTGGCTAGAGCACCTGACTGTAGACTGGAAACACATTGGTTGTAGGCAGCCATCAGGGGGTCCCCGGTTCAAGTCCGGGAGCGCGGACCAAAGACAATCAACTAGATTATTCAACATTGAAATTGGAATCTAATTTCTCTGTAATTGATTCGCAATCTTCTACAACTACGAACATAGTATTGTCAGAAGTGTAAATCAACAATTTATCTTCTGAGTCTATCTCTTGATAGGCACAGATTGCATCCATTCTAATTCTCGTCATTCCCATTTCGGTCAAGGCCTTGATCCAGTTGGTCTTCATGACCGCCGCCGACAACCTGCCCTATTTGATTCAAACGGTTAGTTGGTTGATTAACTCCAGCCAGAATTATTTTTTTTTCAGATATTGGATTATTGTCAGAATTTTTTCTTTAGATTAGGCTCATAAAGGGGAGTCAGGTCGGCGGGATGCTTGGAGGGACAGTGATGGGAGTCATGAAGCACCTAGGTTCGGTTTGGAAGCAGCCTAAGCAAAACATCCCAGCAGCAGCTCGCCGTGAGAGAATGGCTGGCTGGAGGCGCGAGCCTGTTTTCCAGCGAATCGAGCGCCCAACCCGCTTAGATGCGGCTCGCCGCGTCGGTTACAGAGCAAAGCAGGGAATTACCGTAGTGCGCACACGCGTAAGGCGTGGTGGACTACGAAAGGGTAAGATCCACATGAAGAGAAAGCCATCAAAGGCTGGTATCAAGAAAATCACCATGGCTAAGTCCATCCAAAGAATGGCGGAAGAGCGAACAAGCAAGCGCTATCCTAATCTCGAGGTTCTAAACTCATACTGGGTCGGCGAAGATGGAAAGAACAAATTCTACGAAGTAATCATGGTTGACCCTCATCACCCAGCAATCAAGGCAGACAAGCAATTAGGTTGGATTGCTGAAGGCAACAGCCACCGTGGCCGAGCCTTCAGAGGAAAAACCAGTGCTGGTAAGCGTGGCCGTGGATTGTACAACAAGGGTAAGGGTGCTGAGAAGCTCCGCCCCTCCTTGAAGGCCCACAAGAACCTAGGAAAGTAATCCTTCTCGGGGCTAACTTGATTTCTTGCTTCATAGCGGGGGCCTTCGATGGTGGAGAGCGAAGTCAGTCTAATTCGAGATTTACCAGTCATCCTTCCAGATGGTCGGCTTCTCGGAACAGTCCACGATACGGTGGTCGAGACAGATTCCTGGACCTGCACACACATCTTTGTCGCCGACCCTCCCGCAGATTTAGTCGAAGGCAGAGTCCACGTTGCAGTTCCTTGGAATTGGGTGCGTTCGGTCGGAGATGTTGTAGTCCTACGCTGGTTCCCCCCCACTCCAATTCCTAAGGACGAATAATCAGTGAAATTCATCTGAATTAAATGATATTTTTCCGAACGGAAATGCGATACGATTCAAAAGGCAAGCGTGAACCCCCGCGTAATGCAACGTAGTTCCGTAGTACTGGTGGTCTTGCTGCTATTGACCACATCAGCCCCTGCAATTGACGCTGCTGGAAAGGGAGTAATATCGTGTGCTCCGGCTGTATTAGGCGATCTCCCATCCAGTTGGGATATTGATGACGGGGCTTGTGTTCGAATAGATCTCGGAACCCTCTCCCCGGGTGACACATTGTCTTTCGACGTATCTTCTGATACTAATATCGACATTTTGCTATTTTCCGGAAGTTCAATCTCAGTCTATCAGAATGAACAGAATTACCGCTTAGATTCGGTTTGGCATTCCGATTCAGTATTCGAGTCATTTCAAGGAGATGGCACCTGGCATTGGACAGCTCCAGATGATAGAGGAGATACTCGCTGGTACCTAGTTCTCGATAATATGGCTCATCCACAGGATCAAGGAGAGGGCGCTCAAGGCGGCAGTCTCGCTACTGTAGTCCTAGATGTCCAAGAAGTCGATAGTCCCGTCTTCGGAATAGTCGATACAATTGTCCGTCTAGATAGTGGAGAGCATTCTGTACTCGCTGGCCCACTAGTTCTGGATGAAGGAACTCAAGTCAACATATTCGTGACAACCATGCAAGGCGCTCCGGATATTTTCCTGTTGACTGGAACCCAAATGGAATTTTACGAACAAGGAACTACCGCTAATGGTATGGATGACAATAATGCAGATATGTTGTTGGTGTTGGAAGAAAGAAGTATTTCATGGTCGGTAAACTCGGACTATGCAGGTCAAGAACTGTATCTGATTGTGGATAATCGCCCAGGTCCTCCTAGTGGTGGTGCAGGTACAGGATTCGTGGCAACCACTGTAGTAATGGACCTGATTCCAATTTTACAGCCGACAATTACCAACTCCTCTGACCTAGCAATATTTGATGTTGGAGCAGAGGTTGTTCTCGACGCTTCGAACACTCCAAATCTTTCAAACCAAATCGATAGCGAAACCGGCTTCCAATGGGATACAAACGGCGACGGTTTCTTTGACGCCTCAGGTTCTTCAATCACAATAAGTTGGAACGAACCAGCTCAGTTTACCATCGGTCTGAGGGCAGTTTCTCAGGATGGACGAAGCGCCACTGTGTATCTCAACACAACAATTCAAGATATCAGCCCACCAGATGTTAGTCTGTCCGCAAGTGATACAATCCGCAAAGACTTCGATGACGAACTCTTGCTAACTGCCAATATTGACGATAATTGGGGGATTTACAGTGTTGAGTGGCTGGTTGATGAGACAGTAATTCAGAACTACAGTAGTTGGAATTGGGAGGATGGCAAAACATTCACTTTCCGTTTTGATTCAAGTTTTTCAGCGGGCAATCGCGAGGTTACGATTAGAGTAACTGACAAAGAAGGACAAGTAACCGAGCGCACTGCAATCATTGAATTGTACGATTCTACCCCTCCCTTGGTTCCTCAACAGACTGTAGAGAGAACCGTTATTCTAGGTCAACCTACTACCTTGACGGCTGAGGCTATCGATGCTGAGTCTCCGACTCTAACTTATTTCTGGGATCTAGACACCAATACAGATTCCAATTCGGATGGAATAATGGATAACGACATGGATGCTAGTGGCTCTGCGATTACTCAGACTTTCCAACAAAAGGGAACCTACGAAATTGTTTGTACAATTGTGAATGAAGCTGGTGCTTCGACCCAAGTGACCTACTTAGTATCAGTTCGCTCATCATCCGATGATGGCACTGGATTAAGCCCAATGATGATTGGAATTATCGCAACTGTCCTGCTAATTATTATCATAGCCGGAATTGGCATTATTACCTGGCGTCGAATGTCGAACGCTAGGCTTGAGGCACTGCTGGAAGAACAAGCTGCCGCCGAGGAAGAGAAGCCTAGAGAACTCAGCGTCGAGGAACAAAAGGCAATGTATGGAGCAGGTTCTGCTACTCTTGACCAGCCGACTTCAATGTCCACCACATCGCAATTTGGCCAATATGCAACTGGTATGTCTGGTGCTAGTGATCCTCAAGCCACAATTAGTGAGGATGCAGCGATGGGAGATTCTGATTTAGAAGCCCTAATGAGCACTCCAGAACCGATTAGTGCATCTGATCAATCAAGCCCTGCATCGGAACTTCTTGCCGAGTTTTCAGAAGAAGAATCTCATGTGGAAGATGATTCAGTAGAATTTTCACATGACGAATTAGAAGCTACTTCTGAAGAGGTTTGGTCACCAGATGAGGCTGAGTCATTCAATGAAGAGGAGGGGCTACCTTCCCCTCCCGAACCAGAACCTGAAGTGGATACACTCCTAGATGAAGAAGACCTTCCTGTTCCACCCGTACCAGAAAGTGAGGAACCCCCTTCTCAGCCGGAGCTAGAAGAAGAATCTGAGCCAGAAGTAATCGAAGAATCAGAATCTCCACAAATTGATTCTGAACCACAATCAAGAATTGTTCAGCAGGATTGCAGCCAGTGTCAGCAACGCTTTGAGGTGACCTTACCAGAAGGCCATGATATCGCTCGAACTGCCTGCCCGTCTTGTGGTGCTATTGAGACTGTCCGCTTGTCCTGAATTGGGAATTTCTTTGCATTATTTTCTCTCAATAGACGTGCCTCTTCCTGCTCTTGTAGCCCAAGACCCTAAATCGCACCTCACAGAGGTGCGGCTATGGAGAATGGTTCAGTGCGCTTGATTCGTACTGCGCCAAAATCGAAAATTTCTCTTCCGGTTCTACTTGTAATCCTCTTTTTCCTACCTACATTGGCACCGTTTGCAACCGTTAGTGGAGAGGCTAGAATAGAGTCACAAGATTTTCAGATTCTAGATGAATTGGGAAATGTTCTGAACCAAAGGGAAGAAGTAGTTCTAGGAGATTCCGTGAGTAATATTGCAGGTCCATTATTGGACCAGGTCCGAGTTGGGGTTCAGGATACTTCGGTTGCCGATCCTCTCCATGATATCGATGAGGCTTTGGATGATGTCATCATCGTAGAAACCGCCGTCCCTGCAGTCATTCATCCTGAACCTTACATCATTCTCACCGACGAGAGTAGTCGCCCCCCTGGCGAGGTCAGAACAATTTGGTCAACTCTGTTTAATTTGACAGATTATGTCATTTGGACTCGATATGTTGACACCGATGGCAATGTTGTAGAACAGTTTGAGACGATAACATTCCTTACCAGTTTACTGTCTCTTTTGGATCCAGAGACCGATTTCTTACTACACCAAATGGATATAGATGGTGATGGTGATGATGATATTCAAGTGGGTCTCACTGTTAACCTAAACAACATTGATTTGTCCGGTGCAACTCTTTCTGCATATGTCCAATTAGATTACCAAGTTAGCGTTCTGCCATCAAGCACCACCGATTCTGATTGGGATAATTTGCAGACTCTTGAGGTTAGTATCCTGAAAGCATTTGCATATTCTGACGGAGTTCTAAACGAAGGTGAATCATATGTCTGGGTTATTGATTCAAAGTTCACTCACACCCCTTATGACTTTACATTGGGAGTAGGTTTGGAGAGATTCTCGTTCGACCTCTCAGGGGCTGGTGCTGACCTTATTTTGTCCCTTGTCAACGCACTTACTTTCGGAGTTTTCAATGATGGAGATGAATCAGGGGTTAGCATCGCATCTTTAGCCGCGCCATATCAAATTTCAATTGATAACTCAGGGCAAACTGAATGTCCAGACCGTTACTCACCAATCGAACTGACAACTTTACCTTCGAGCGAGATATCTTGTGGAGTGACTGCTGGATTTGGATATGTTCACTTTTCACCGCCTGATTCTCAGGATAATAGAGAAGTTTGGGAAGTAGCTTATATCGAGGCTGCAATTCATCCAAACAGGCTTTCAACCATTCTCCCAGAGCAATTAGAAGTAACAATTCGAACCGATAGTACTCTTGCTGACGGAACTGGTACTTTGGGAGAAAATGGCTTGACTACGCTTGAGTATTGGGCCGATGAACGAGCCGATTTACACATTCATTTCCATGAAGATCGCTCCGAGGCACCAGAAGAAAATTCCGATGGTAATTATGGCAATGTAACGGACTCACGTGGTTGGTTTAGGGGTATGCCGGAAGGAAGTCTAACCACAGAGGAGATAGATCGTACATTCACGATGTTGGGTTCCAAGTCAGAACCAGAATTACCCGGAAGTCAACCAGACCGTCTAGGTTTGATTATTGCAGTGAAGAACTTCACAAGAGATACTTCTCAAAATGTCGATGATCCATCTCTTCCTGTTAACCCTGCATATCCTCCAAAGACACTGGTTCTGGTTCGTTCGATACAATCTCTGGAGTCAGTCGAATACCATTCTTGGATGAAACGCGGAGGTGTGGACACAGATCATAGACGAATCCAGATAACTGCCGAAGAAATCCCTACGGCCATAGTCTTCTTTGGCTCATTTGAATTAGGAGGGGCCGATAATGCAGATACCAGTCTCGATACAGGTCAGAACCTAGATTTCCTTTCTCGAATATTAGACGTCGTTCTGATAAATATAGTAGATTTATTCCTAGATATTGGCACTATATTGAACGATATCCCTTCTGCTACAGTGGATGTAATCAGTGGAGGTATCGGTGGTTCTGGAGGTATTTCGGGCGAGACTCTTCACCTACTGATGCATGATAATTGGAGGCCAGAGAGAGAATCTCGGTCAATCTCCGAAATAGGGCTTCAAATTGGTTCAAGTCCACATCCTACAATTTCTGGTGACCACCTTATCTTATCCAAGGATAGAGAATTAGATACTGTGCAAGGTCGGAATGGCCCCCAGACTCCTTTGGTACAAGTTGCTGCAAGTTTACGATTCAGCGGACTCAGTTCGTTTACTCTGATAGATGAAATCGAAACTGACTCTCAGTCATTCTCTCTTCGTACCTCTTCAGAAAAATCATTCACATTCCTATACATCGACCATCAGCCTTCCAACCTTGAAGATGCTGCCCATCAGGGATTATGGATTTCAGATATTCCTGACAATATAACAGCAGATTCAACTCCAGAATTTGCCACATATTATGCCAGTTCCACCATCGACAGACTCAGTTATACAGGAATTGAAGGAAGTCAGAGACAAGCCGCTCATATTCTGGATGTTCCAGCAGAATTTACTGTTGAATTTGGAGATACCACAAAGTGGACAGCATCTTCGCCTATTTCGACAATCCACGCACAGCTTACCGATGCTGAAAACCCAGTAACGATGAGCGGAGACCACTTCCTCTTCCATCACCATCCGGAAGATGGGACTTCAACAATTTCAACTAGAATCTCTGGTCTACAAGAGGTTGGTTGGAAAGCTCCTGCTGTGGCTGGTGCAACAGGCGCGATGGGGCAAGGCACCGCCTTTATGTCCGTAGCAGGAGATCGAACTATGAGTATCAATGTCGATCACGCACCAACTCAAGATGAAGGAGGCCTTTCGGCGTTGGTTCTTATCGATCCTCTTCCGTCAAATGTTTCAGTAGATATTCCAACCGGAGCCGATGCAGGCAATAATTTGGTAATACCAGAATTGAATACCTCACAAGGGGTTTCTGGAGTTGCCTTTTTCCTTGGAGGATTTGCTGATTTGGGTCGCTCTGTTAATACTGTCCTTTCTGGAGTGACAAGCGAAATTTCTACCGGTACAGCCGGAGGAAACGGTTCCTTTTCTTATGGTCTGGAGTTAGATGCGGATAGCGAGTTCGATCTAATCTTCGAGGCCAGTCAAGGTAACGGGACAGCGGATGAACCAGCATGGGTTCATGGGATTTCTATGAATGCCGCCCCAACTGGAATTTCTGACGGATTCCATATTCGAGGTTGGATTCCAAATCTGCCCCCATTAATCGATATCTCAGTCAGTCGCGTGCCTAACTCAAATGGAGAAGATTGGACAATTATGTTGGGCATGGAAGGATGGCTTCCTGCGAGAAGTGAATTCATGCTAAATGCAAAAGGTGTCAATGGACAAGACTTGATGCTAACGTTACAAGGTTTGACTGTTGGTGAAGCCACTACCTTGGGTATCGACTCTCAATTCACAATCAAGGAAACTAGTGGTGGAATTAATGAGGTTACTACCTCGACTCGTTTCGTACTATCAAATAGACTCGATTGGATTCATGCTGAGCTCATCAACAGGGAAGCCGGTGCAAGAACGGAGATGCTAATCAACGATATTCCCGAATCAATTGATTTACGCGCCAGCCTTGGTACTTTAATTTCGATTGATATGATTGTACCTGAAAAATATCGTCGCGATGGCCCAGCGGTAGATTCCATCATGTTGCAACAGATGCAGTGGATGGAAGGCACATGGTGGCCCGCTACTGTTTTCCTAACCGATGTTCCAAACTCGATTAATCTGACCACACAAGCAGATGTAGAATATGATATTACCAAAACCCTAGCATTCCAAGGCACTCCAGTCCTTGATTTCTCAGCATCAGATAGTGGTATGTCGTTGTATATTGAAGCAAATGGTAGAGCGATAAACAATCGCGGTGACATCATATTGCTCGCTGAAGGATTGACAGATCGTATGGTGATTAAGCCAACCTCTGATTATGGTCTAGCAATCCGAAGCGGAGGTGAAGGGGTCGAGAGAATTTACCTCAGAGCTTCCAATATGCCAACTACCCCTCCTGTGGTAATTGAAGAAGTAGAGGCACTTGGAGAAAATCTGAGAAGTGCAACAATTCGTGTTGTCGAGATTGCGGGGCCGTACAGTATCATCGAACTGGAAGATGTTCAAGGTGGGAGAATAATCGCTTCAGCCCGCGCCACCGCCGAGGTTGATGCCCTTGGAACCACCTTCGATCTTAGAGGAGTTCTTCTAGATGCTCAAACCACAGGAGGAGTCCCTACTGGAACTAGTATTGGAGTCAATGGATTAGCATCTGACCTGTCTCTATTGAATTTGATTCCGGGTTTTGAGGGTTCTACTCATCACATTATCGTCCCAGAACCATTTACATCTGGACTTCTGACTTTAGGTGCAACTTTCTTGGGGGGTGATTGATTTGGGATTAATGGACAAAATCCGTTCTCAAAATGAAGAATTAGAAACTCATGATGCAGCAACCGAACGCGCCCATGAGATTCTCCAAATCGTTGGCGAGCGAGTCGAGAAAGTTCGACCAAGCCGGGTAATTTTTGCCTCCGTGGCCGTATTACTGATACTCAGTGGAATCATGATTATTGGAACTTGGATTGTTCCATACGACAGAACTTCCGTAGATGTTGTCTATCTTCAGGGAGTTGGCGGCCATGTTGTTTTAGTTGAATTAGATAACAAAGGATCTCGTTCAATTACTGATGTCCAATTAGATATCAGATTCTTAGATGATGATAGTAACGAGATTGCAAGGTCTACCTTTGAAACCGATGAGATCGCCGCCCATACTTCCATTGCTGGCGATAATCTAGAACTAATTGCACCTGGTGCATCAGTTTGGGAGAATTATACTATTGAGATAATCTTAGAATACACCTATGGCGGTACAGAATATAATGAAAGATGGACGTATAATGTAGGTAGTTGGACTATGGAGATGTTTACCTATGACGCACCAATGCACTTCTTCTGACACGACCTCTGGTCGTGAAATAATCGCAATACAGTTTACCCTAATGCTGAAAGGCGACCCAATTGGGGACTGATTCATGGGACAGAGAATTGCGGTTGCGCTAATCGGGTTATTCCTAATATCTCTGATTCCGGCTGGTGATTTTTACGTCAACCAATCTGAAGATTCAACAGAGGCTCTAGATTGGTCGGTTAAGCGTACAGAGATAGCCGCCGACCCTAATTCAATTCAAGACCTTCAATCGCCGACAGTGACACAGGGATTTGAAAGGCTTAGAGACAATACTGCCGATTCTAGTATTGGAGTATACACCGAGTCTGGATTGATTCCATCCGTCCATCTGCCAAATTCTCTTACTCATCCACGTTGGGACTTAGCGATGGTCATAGTCGATGGAGGCGTTGGAATTTGGGATGCTCGTCTTGAGGTAGAATCATCGGCTGAAGTTGAGATAAGAACGACCATACCTCCTTCTGGTTTCTTGGTTCAAGGAACAACCGAAGAATTGGATAAGTTAGCGGCTAACTCTGTAGTTGTTGCAGTCCATCCGGTTCCCACCGGATTGCTTGTCCACCCATTGCTAACAGTGGTCGATGAAGGATCGATAATGGTAGAAATCCTCGGTTGGAAGGATGATAATCTACAGCGACATATGGAGCCAGGGCTAGGTTTGTCAGGTTCCCTTACAGATGTTGCAGGCAAGTGGCTTACCGACGGATGGAGTCCCGAGGAAGGTAGATATTGGGGTGAAGTTGAACTTTCTAACTTAGCAGATATGATTGAAGATCCTGCTGTAGCCTATGTTGCCCCGTTGCCGGTTCTAGAGCTAAAGAACGACAATGCTCGAACCCATATGGGAATAAATTCGGTTGAATCTTTCTTCATCACAAACATAGATGGTACTGGCCAAACTGTAGCTGTTGGGGACTCTGGAATAGATCACGATCATGGAGATTTCAACAACCGTATTTCAGGTAGAACTTCGGTTACACCGGGAGATTCCTCGACAGCCGATCTATCTGATGGACACGGAACCCACGTTGCCTGCACAGTACTAGGTTCCGGAATGAGAAGTAGTGGTACCTATGAGGGAGTAGCACCGGGAGCTGACCTATATTTCCAAGCGATGGAGGATGATGATACCGGTGCCTTATACAGTTACGGAATCAACAGCATGCTGAATTCTGCTTACAACGCAGGCGCCCGCTTACACACGAATAGTTGGGGCGCAGGCAGCGGTTTCGGCTCTTACTCGACCCAATCTGAAGACGCCGATGACCGAACTTCTACTTGGGACCAATACTGGAATTATGATGGGATGACAGTTCTCTTTGCAGCAGGAAATGAAAGAAACGATGGGGTTTCTCCTCCGGGTACAGCGAAGAATGTAATCACCGTTGGAGGACACAAGAACCGATACAGTGGCTCTCCTGATGAGATGTACTATTGGAGTAGTCGAGGACCTACTGATGATGGTCGCCTTAAGCCGGATGTAGTAGGTCCAGGTGATGGTGTCCGCTCATGTCTATCACAAGAGGCCGAGCAAGCATCTTCTGGTTGGTCGAATAATTGGTACATCGAATACAGTGGCACTTCGATGGCAACACCTGCTGCGGCGGGTGCAGCAACCCTCGTGCGACAATATCTGATGGAGGTTGCAAATAGGCCAGCGCCACAAGGAGCGCTGGTAAAGGCACTGCTAATCCTAGGTGCCGAGGATATGGGCGCTAGAAATATACCCAACAATGACGAGGGTTGGGGTAGGGTCAATCTTGTCAATTCACTTATTCCAGATAGTGATGAAGGTATTTTCGTCGATGACCGAAGTCGAATTTCTTCTGGTCAAACAAAGGAATACACATTCGATATTACAAGAGGCGCAGAACCACTGAAAGTAGTATTGGCATGGTCCGATTATCCAGGTTCCTCTCAAAGTACCAATCAGTTACGTAATGATCTGAATCTAGAAGTGATTCATCCCAATGGAGGAACTTCATTCAAAGGTAATGTTTTCAGTGGCGGAAAATCAATTGCTGGTGGTAATTTCGATGATAAAAACAACGTCGAAGTAGTACTGATTGATAATGCCGGTGTCGGCACATGGACAGTCCGTGTGACCGATGATTATCATGGTGGAAGTAGGACTTGGCAACCGTATGCTCTAGCCGTAAGAGGAGTCAATGTAAACGACCTTTCACCCGATCCCACATTTGCTCCAGATGTTACTATCAACCCTCCTATTCCACAAATCGGAGACCCCGTACAAATTGGAGTAACTGTCGAAAACCTGGGTGCTGGGTCGGTATCAGATCTAGAGGTAATGGCAAGGGCCGATGGTAGCCTTATCTCCACTCAAACGATTTCACTCAGTCCCGGTGATTCAGTTGATGTTCAGTGGAATTGGACCCCATCAACTGAAGGTCTAGTCGATTTGTCCTTCCACCTAGATCCAAATGATTTAGTGGAGGAATCAAATGAAGCAAATAACCTTCTAACACATACGATGATAATTAGCGCACCTGGAGTTAGGGTAACTTCAGATGAACCATTCATGACCTTGGGCGAAGCGGATGATAGTTCCACCTCATGGGAACTAGTTCTAACAAATACTGCATTATTCGAGACTAATGCAACAATCGTAGCAAGCTCACCTGTAAGATTGAGTGATGGTGTTGAATTCGATTGGTATTCCTCACTCACTTCAAACACTTTCAATCTGCTAGAAGCAGAATCGGTTGCTGTAGGTCTCACACTTATCCATCCGGCACCTCCAGAACCTGGGACATATGTAATGACGGTCACTGGAACGGATATCGAGAATGACATTGAGTCTGAATTAGATCTGTATTTCGATGTACCAGTTTTAGCCTCTGCTGATGTGCTAATTACATCAGGACAAATTCCAGTCAGCCCTATTTCGCAAACTCAATTACAAGTATTCGTTACCAACGAGGGTAACGGACCTCAAACCTACGATGTGGAGTTAAGTTCACCTGCTGGTTGGCATTTAGGATTGGATACCTTAGGGGCTTTTGAGGGGTCATCTCACGGTTCAACGGGAACTCTTGCGGTGGGGCAAAGTCGAGCAATTGACATCACGGTAAACCCCCCTGGTGCAATGATCCCAGCAGGTTCGATTTTCGATGCTGGCTTGACAATTCATTCTCGAGTAAGCAGTGATTCTTGGTCAGTTCCTATAACTCTAGAGGTGATGGCGATAGACCAACTATCTGCAACCCCGATAAGTGATGGAATTCAGTATGAGGTTGCTCCCGATGAAACTTTGAATCTAGAAATTGACTTCCTAAATACAGGAAATCGACATCTAACCATGACTCCATATCAGAGAGCCATACCTTCTGGCTGGTCGATTGTTGGTGGCCTCAACACATTGGAAGCACCGGCCGGTGAAACTACGACTTGGTCGGTTACTTTGCAAGGTAATGGACGAGCCACAAGTGGCGATTTGAAACTGCGATTCGCTACTGATGATGGTTTTTCGCTGGATTGGAATAGAACCATCGACGTTCTGTCCGCAGCGATTCCTAGCCTAGCATTCCACAAAGTTGTCTTGGCAGATGGAACTTCATCTGAAACTCCGTTAGGAATAGGTGCTCATCCGGTTGGAACCGGCTTTGATTTGGCATGGGAGGTTGAGAATGAAGGCACCTCAACTTGGCGTCCAACCACTTCAATAATCGTTCCAGATGATGGCGATTGGGAAGCTGATTGTCTCACCACACCATCAACGCTAGCTCCAGGAGCGAGCAGTATAATCTGGTGTACGGTTACTATTCCTCTCTCAGAACAAGCGGGTTCCGAGCCTGTAGTTACACTTAGGATGGAAGGAGAAGGAGTTGTAGTTGAAAATTCCATTTCGTTACTTGTAGATTCGGTTTCAGCTGTAGTTTGGGACCTACGCACTAAAGACCCGATTGCCCATCAAAACTATCCAGTTCAATTGACAATAGATGTTGAAAATGTAGGAAATTCACAAATTAATCACAAACTTGAGGTGAATGCACCAAGTGATTGGAATGTATTCATTGATGATGAATTATTAGTAATTTTAAGCCCGGGAGAATCCAGATCAATAGTAATCCAATTTACTCCCGACAGCGGTAGTGACGGTACCATAGAGTTATTTTTGCTAAATGGAGAAACCATTCAAGATTCATCTTTCAGTTTTGAGGTCGATGTATTACCTGCAAGAGGCGAGAGCAACAGCATGGCATCTACTCTGATTCCTATTCTTGTTATACTTCTAATTGTGATTCTTGCAGGAGGTGGATTCTATGTATTCCAACAAAAGGGTGGTAGCCTCGAATCAATTATGTCGAAAGAGGCCGTAAGTAAGATTACTGAGTCCCTAAATATCGCTGAAAAAGAAGGTGGTTCAGGCATTGAATGCTGGGTCTGTAGCGGCGACATTATTGTCGGTGAGGCCTTAGCTTGCGGCAGTTGTGGAGCCCGTTATCATCGTCCAGGTCAAGTTGGAGGTTGTGATATTCTTTCTCTTGGTAAATGTCTACACTGCAATGCAGATTGGGATGAATTAGTTGACGCATAAATCGCGACCCTAAGGGGTCGCGTAGCCCGAAGCCCTTAGAGGGGCCCGTTTGTCGGCCAAGCAATGAATCGTGTTGCTTCGGCTCGTCTTCTGACGATTTTACTAGTAATCACGATGCTATCTCCATTTGTTCAGGCAGAGATTGATCCTCGTTTGACTGCAAGTCCAACCGCCCAAGAGGCAGATGCCGATAACCCAGCAGAATACACCATCACAGTTCACAATGATGGAGACGATGATATGGCGGTTAGCTTGAGCACTCAGCAGGACTCTTCTGGTTGCAATGGCTTCAGTTCAACCATAGAACAGGTATCTGGCACAATAGGTGGCGGCGAATCTGAACAAGTGACTCTTACAGTCAGTGTAAATGAACAGGCAAATGGCGATTGTGAAACAACAGTCCAAGCGACAGCAACCGGTGGAGCAGGGGCTCCAAAGAATGCCGATGTAACCGTGACAACCACAGCAGGTGACGGCGGTGGCCTTTATGCGGTCAAATTAACCACCGATGAAACAGATGTCGAATTTGATGGAAGTGACTCAGTAGTTTGGGAAGTTGAGGTTGAGAATACAGGTGAACAACAGGCAAATGTGCAATTGGAGATGAACAGCGATAATGACTGTGAATCCGATGACCTAACCGCTGAGGTAGACCCTGCTGTAGTTCAGTTGGATTCAGGAGATACAGAAACCGTAGAGGTTACGGTAGATGTTCCCGATGGCAGTTCTACCGAAGCAGGCGAGCATTGTTTCCTCCTCATGGCTACGGTAACCAATGACCCAAACGCTGCAGACAGAGCCGAGGATAACCTAAGCCTCAGGTTGAGTGTTCCAGAAGTGAAGGAGTGTGACGGCTCATTGCAGACATCTTCTCACAATCTCGATCCCGGTCAGACTGCAACAAATAGTTTCGAGGTAGAAAATATTGGCAATACTGAATGGACGGTTCAAACTCAAGCTCAATCGCCGGGAACAGACATAACTGGATGGGTTGAATTTGATAGCCCACGTTCTGCCTTATTGGCCAAACCAGGAAATTCGGATGATAGTCATACATTCACTTTCTCAGTAACGCCTGACGATTCAGTTGAGGCTGGCTCACAGATTGAAATTAAGATACAGGGGCGGTCCAATCAAGGCGTTGGCTGTGAGCAAATACTCACAGTAACCATTGGTCAGGTCCACGAAGCTAGACTTACCCTCAGCACTTCGAAATTATCGAATGTTGAGCCAGGGACTTCTGATTCAGTTACCATAACTGTAGAAAATCGCGGCAATGGTTTAGACACGTTTTCTCTAACTACAATGGACCTTCCAGAAGGATGGCAAATTTCCTTTTCTCAATCTTCTGTGACCATAAACAGTAAGCATAACTCCAACAACGAAGAATCGCTGACCGCTACAGTAAATGTACCATCAAATGCGTTAGCAGGAGACAATACTGTTGAATTTGGCGTAACTGTGAGTGGTTCAACAACCATACTGCATAGCAGGGTGTTAACCGTATCTGTAGCAGCGAGGCACGACCTAACTGCAGACATACTTTCAACTCAGCAAACCGGTCGTTCAGGCCAAGTAGTTCAATTCCCAATTGATATTGTCAACACAGGAAATATTCGAGATACATTCAAGCTACAGGTTTGTGATCCTAATGATCAAACTGGTTGTAATCCTCCAATGTGGGCTGCGTCATATTCCGATACATCTGGAAACTCAATTACTCAGATTGTACTCGATCCAGGAGAATCTAGGCGAGTTTTCCTCGATGTAACCGTTGAAGGTGAGGAAGATGCAGATTCAGTTACAATTCTATCTCGCGTGGCAATTTTTGGAACGAGTGAAAAGGTAGAACAGACGATTAGCGTGATAGTCTCGAATTATGATTATGGCATGGCTATTTCTCCTGAAATGCCGGGACCAATTTCGGGTCAAATGGATATTGTTCTTCCACCAGGCGGGACTAAAGAAATCAATTTCTGGGTAGAGAATACTGGTAACTTCCCAGGTGGAGATAGTGCCGTAATCTCGATGACAGGAATGGAATCCTCTGTACTTCGACGAGTCCTGGTCAATGGTGTAGCTGTTGATGGAAACATTGCAGTTCCTTCAGGTGATAGAGTTCTGATTACAATTGAATTGGAAGTTCTAGAAGGTGTTTCTAGTGGAACTACTGGCATTGTAAAGGTCAGCGCATCATCGGAGAAGAACGCTGCCGAAAGCACAAGTGTAGACTTGATTTTTGAAGTTAGAACAATTCATGATTTACGATTCACCCTTGAAGGTGAAGATGAGCTAACTACAGATGAAAAGAACAGTGTTGAGTTTATTCTCCATGTTACAAACCATGGGAATATTGTTGAGACCGTCCAGATATTATCCAGTGACTCTCTAAGAGGCTGGACTGTCAATGTCATCGAAGACGAGTTCCAACTTTCTCCTGGCAATTCAAGAACGATTACTGTTAGGGTGACTCCTCCGGCGGGAATGGTACAAGATGACACCTATCGGTTTACCATTACAGTTCAACCAAAGGGCATGCCTGTAGCAGGTGAACCCCTTGACCTAGAAGTCACCGCAGAGGTGTCTTCTGGCCTAAGCTGGCTTAGCGAAGAAAACGAACAGATTCTAATCTACGGATTAACTGCTATTGGCGGTTTATTGGTCGTAATTTTATTCTTCAGATCTCGTGCAGAAAACCGTAGAATTCTCGAAGCCTTGGACAATGAATCGAGTGACTGAGCCTAGTCGTTGGTTGAACACGATTCCAAACGGTCAATCTTTCCAATGTATTGTCTGCCACCAGCATCCTCAATGAACGCACGGTTATGCTTATGACCGTATTTTCGGTGGCGAACTCTGCCGGTCCCTACGGGACCGTCAGGTGTCAGCGATGTCGACGGTTCCAGAAGCGTATCTTGCCCTAGCCGTGATGACCCTTGTTGGCATAGGATTCCCAGTGATGAGTTTCGTCGCTTCTCGCTTCCTAAGGCCAACACCGAGCGCTCATGATAACAACAAGTTGCGCTCGATTTTACTCCCGGGTTATGAGACTGATCAGAGCCTATACGTCAGGAGAGAAAGCACTTACGAGTGCGGTGCGGATCCAGTGGGTGACGCTCATATCAATTTCCACTTCCAATACTATTGGTATGCCATTATCTTCCTTGTATTCGATATAGCATTCATGTTCCTAGCATTTGGAGGAGTAATAGCGATTCAAGATGCTGGTGGAGACATCGATATTTGGTCAGCGATGATTACCCTAACCGTATTCATCGTCTTGATGAGTCTTGGTGTATGGCACGTATTCCGCAAGCGCGGTCGAATTTACATCTGAGGTGATTGAATGAGCGAAGAACCCCCAAACTTCTCGGTTTTCAATAGTAGAATTCTCGTCGACACTGTAGGCGATGTAACCGACGAGGCTCTCAAGGCTAGTCGAATGAAGGAAGTAATCGGAGTACTTGGGGGTCGCCTATTCAACTGGGGTCAGCGAAAGTCCCTCTTCCCTCTCCATCTTGGAATCAAATGCTGTGCCTTGGAAATGGCAGCTGCAGGAGCCAGTCGATTCGATGCAGAGCGATTTGGTGTGTTCTTCCGCTCTAGTCCTAGGCAGTGTGATGTTCTATTGGTCAATGGGCCAATTTCGAAGAAGTTTGCAGATCCAATTGTACGACTCTGGGAGCAAATGCCAGAGCCCAAATGGTGTATCGCAATGGGCGAGTGTGCAATATCGGGTGGGCCATACTTCCAGTCTTACAATATTCTCGAGGGTGTTGATACAGTAATTCCGGTTGATGTGTATATTCCAGGATGCCCTCCACGCCCAGAGGCATTGATTGATGGCTTTGGGAAATTGCGTGAGAAGATTATCCGCATCGGTGGAGTGCCTAGTGAAGTTCGACCGATGAGCGAGGCACCGCTAATCGTCGGAGACGAGTGAAGGAGGATTTTGAATGGGTAAGAAAATCTCGGCAGCGGCTCAGCAGAAGGCAGCTGAGGAATTAGCAAAGGCAATGTCGTCCTTCGATGGAGTCTCTGCTGAAATCGATAGTCGCTCAAGCGGAACACAAGTTCGCCATACAGTAAGTGCAACCTGTACTCCTGATTCATGGAGAGGGTTAGCGCGAATGCTTGCATCCGAGCATCACGTTGACCATTGTTCAATGATTACCGGAATCCACTGGCCAGAGGCTGCCGGTAAGACATGGGAGGTTGTCTATCACCTAATGCGAACTGGAGTTCGAGATCCGGCATCAATAGAAGGTGTAGTGCAACCAAATATCACCGATGCGGAGTCCCTAACTGGCTCAGAAATTCCAATGGAGATTCAAATTAGCATTTCATTACCTGATACACGAGAACCGGCTGTTGCATCTGTTCAAGACCTATGGGTTGGAGCAGATTGGAATGAGAAAGAAACTTGGGATCTTGTTGGAATCGACTTTGAGGGTCATGAAGGAATGCGCCGCGTTCTCAATCCCCATGAAACTCCAGTAGGATATCATCCACTACAGAAGCAACACAAGTTGCGCTACCATGGATTCGAAGAAATGTACGATGACGCTCAAGGATTCCTGAGGAAACCAGCTGATGCCGGGAAGAAGAAGTAAGAGGGGATTCAGATGGCAGAAATGTGGATTTCAATGGGTCCTCAGCATCCAATGACACATGGTCTTTGGACTCTGAAAGTAAAGATTGATGGAGAAACTGTAGTCGATACAGAACCCGACCTTGGGTACATACATCGCGGTGTTGAGAAGATCTGCGAGGCTCGTGATTTTACTCAAATTACAACTTACTGTGATAGATTGTGTTACGCTAGCGCAAACACTTGGTCACATTCCTACATCTATGCAGCTGAGGATTTACTGGGTGTCGAGGTTCCAGAAAGAGCTGAATACATCCGTTTGATTGCTGTAGAGATACAGAGGATAGCAAGCCATCTAATGTGGCTTGGTGCATATGGCCCAGATATCGGAAATCTCTCGGTTTTGGTTTGGTGCCTGCGCGAGCGCGAATTAATGATGGATTTGCTACAGGAATTGGGTGGTTCCCGAATGCATTACAACTTTCCTAGAATTGGCGGAGTTAAACGCGATTTACCCTATGGATTTTCTCAACGTGCTCAAGCAAAACTCAAACTTTTTTTGAATAGAATACAAGAATATGAAGCTCTCTTTGATGAGAGCACTGTTTTCCTTGTTAGAAGCCAAGGTGTAGGCTACGCTAAGCCAGAAGAAATGATCAATCACGGAGTAACAGGGCCAAACGTAAGAGCGGCGGGAGTTGATTACGACATTCGCTGGTCTCATCCATACTCTGTTTACAGCGAACTCGACTGGCAACCATCCGTTGAGCGCCCTTCAATCAAGGGTGCTGACTGCTATGACCGATATCGGATTCGTGTAGAAGAAATGCGGATGAGCGCATCAATGGTACTTCAGGCCCTGGATAAGATGCCAGGAGGTTCCGAGACATATCATGAGCCCGGTGATCCAAAGATTCTCGCAAAGGCCCCCTCAAGGGCACCGGAGGGGACTTACGGCAGTCACCACTTTGAAGATAGTCGAGGCGAATCGATGTTCTATATCGCAGGTGGAGGAGAAGGTCGAGGCAAGATGCCTTATCGAGTTTCAATTCGTTCACCAATGTTCATCACAATTCCTTACGCTTCAAAGTGTATGATTGGCTACAAAGTGGCCGACATCCCTGCTATTATGGGTTCATTCGATCCATGCATTGGAGAAACCGACAGGTGATTTACTATGGCTGGGACTAGTGATTGGTTAGACATCCGAGGATGGATGGAATCTATCGTTGGATGGTCAATGGATCAAGTGCATGACTTATTGCCTTCAAGTGATATCGGATTAGGTCCAATCGGGTCAATCAACCCCCAGAGTGGATTCAGCAACATCCAAGGGGCATTGGAAACATTCCTATTCACTACAATCATGTGTACGATTGTCTTTGCAACAATGATGCTTACATTGATGGTTGTCCCTTACATTGAGCGCAAATTCATTGCAAGATTGATGGATCGATTGGGTGCAACAACTAGCCTTCGAAGTTTATGGATTGGTGAAGGGCATACAACTGCAGGCCAATGGTGGAATCAACTACCCTTTGGTATTGGTGCACCAATCGGATGGATTAATGGAATTTTAAATTCAACATTTGGAAACAAATCAAAGCATGTTGCTGTAGATCGCGTTCACAATAGAGGTTACCACGGAATTTGGTTCCTATTCCCTGGATTCTTCCAGGCATTAGCTGATTTCCTCAAGTTCGCGACCAAGGAACATATGGTACCAACCAAGGCTGATAGATTAGTATTCGAAGCCGCCCCAGTAATCATAATTGCAACTACGATCATGGTTTACGCTTTCATCCCATTTGGGCCTCATATTTGGGCTGCTAACCCAGAGTTATCATTGGTATTCATGATGGCAGTGTTTGGCGTCGCTCCACTTGGTGTATTCTTTGCTGGATGGTCGTCCAACAACAAATATACTCTCATCGGAGGAATGAGG
The DNA here is from genome assembly GCA_002502175.1 of Euryarchaeota archaeon UBA19. Taxonomy (GTDB): domain Archaea; phylum Thermoplasmatota; class Poseidoniia; order Poseidoniales; family Thalassarchaeaceae; genus MGIIb-O1. Next base: position 21,620 of record DAPQ01000002.1, read on the forward strand.
TCTGCAGCTCAACTCACAGCCTATGAAATACCTCTGTTGATTAGTGTATTAGCAATTGCAGTTATTTCAGGTTCTTTCAATATTCTGGAAATAGTCGATTTTCAAATTGAGACAAGTAATACTTGGAATCTGTTCATTATGCCGTTAGGAGCTGCATTATTCCTAATCACAATGATCGCCGAAGTTGAGCGTATTCCATTCGATATGCCTGAGGCAGAGGCCGAATTGGTTGAAGGTTGGTGGACAGAATATGGTGGAATCCGTTGGGGACTTATGTTCGCAGTAGAAATGATGCGAGCTTATGCTGCTTGCATCCTCTTTGCATTATTCTTCCTAGGCGGCTGGCAATTACCATTTGAGGACACTTTAGTCGGTCTGCCATATATCGGTGTCGTATTTGACTTGTTAGCAAATGCTACGCCAGGAATGGTAGTTCTACTACTCAAGGCCTACCTAATGTTCGCTTTCTTTGTCTGGGTTCGTGCCTCACTACATCGTGTACGCACAGATCAAATTCTTGAATTTGGATGGCGCTGGTTACTTCCTGCTTCAATGGTCAACCTTGCAATAGCAATTTGGCTCCGTCTTGAGGTATGGGATAGTACAGTATCTGGAGGCTGGCCAGTTTGGGCAGTACCTGTATTGTTCGGCTCTTTCATTATCGCATTCATCGTACTTGCATTAGACGAGGATGAGGAGACGCTGGAACTTAATCGCAGAATGTATCATACTCAGACCCTGGAAAAGGCTAGCCCAGGTACACACAGAGATTAGATCGGAGGTGAATAAATGGATAAACCACAACAGTACAACACAGGACACCCACACGCAACTCCAAATTTTCGCAATCTGATAATCAAGCCGATGTGGATGACGATGAAGACGGCATTACGAACCGTACCTTTCCTTGGTCGCCTTGGGTTATTGAAGAACAACTATCATGGTCAACAAATTACCATGACCGATGATTTTACCCAAGCAAGAATTGGTGATGAACATCTTTCAGGAGGTCACACATATTCTGCCGATAGAGAGTCCACTGATTTACTTCCATTCCTAGAAAGACCAGTCACTGTGATGTATCCTTACGAAAGACTTGAAGATATGGAACCGTGGCTGTTTGTACCTGGAGATTACAATGGCAGAATCGGAATTGTTTGGGAAACTTGTACCGCTTGTAAGGCATGCGTAAAGGCTTGTCCAAACGATTGTCTTCACATGACTTCAGAGGTACGAGTGAATGTGCTTGACCTTACCGAGGAAGGAGATGAGTGGCACGGTTATGGTTCTGAAGTGGAGGCAGGTGGGTACGCTGCAAAGCCCAAGGATGAATTTACAGAAATCGAGGAGTTCGATTTAGTAAATGAGCACTCAGCAGCTCCACAGCAATACGACTTTGCTGAGGTAATCGACATCACAGGAGACACAGCTACTGTTAGATGGATGGATGGTTCAGGAATCGAAGATATCTCAACTACAGAACTAAAACCGGCTGAGACTGATATCGTCAGTGGTCGGATAGATATCGGCCGATGCATGTTCTGCGGATTATGTGCAGAAGCATGCCCATTCGAATCATTCTTCATGACCAATGAGTATGATGGAATGTCTGGTTATTCTAGGGAGGACCTATGGTTTGATGCAGATAGGACTCGTGTACTTCCAGCCGTCCATCAAGAGAGAGTGGATATGGAACTTGCCAAGCGCGCGAAGAAAGAGAAGAATAAGCGCGAAAGAAAGGCAGCTAGAGCTGCCAAGGATGCGGAGGCTTGATTCGAATGGCTGTGGATTTCGAGGCAGTAGCGTTCGTCATTATGGCGCTTGTTGCTATCCTCGGAGCCTTGGGTTGTGTCTATGCAAGGAGAGTAGCACATTCTCTTCTCTCGCTAATGATGACCTTCTTCGCCGTTGCAGGAGTAATGGTATTGGCTCACGCCGAGATGTTGGCGGCAATTCAGATTCTTGTTTACCTTGGTTCGGTAATGCTGGTGGTACAGTTCGGAGTTATGTTAACTCGACGCCAAATACAGGAAGGTGATGTTGAATGAGGTCAATGGGAATCATTGCCCGCTTAGGGGTATTCGCTTTCGTCCTAATTCTTCTAAGAGAAGTGATGGATCATCCAATGTGGGGAGAATCGGCTGCCGGCGCTCCAACCACACTCGAATTTGCAGTATCAATACTCGATGATTGGGCACTTGTCACAGTTGTTCTCGGAATATTACTCTCGATGGCGATGATTGGCGCATCTTACCTAGTTCGTGACGAGCGCCTCGTCAACCTGCTCTATGACATGGGAGGTGATGAGTGATGATTGAGGCAAGCTGGATCGCCGGTCTTGGTGTCATTCTCTTTGGTATCGGATTAATCGGAGCGTTCAGCCGAAAGAATGCCATCGTCGTTTTGATGTGCATAGAGGTCATGCTGAATGCAGCTAATCTCAACTTCGTAGCCGGGGCCTTGCATCATGGCTCGGTAGACGGATGGGTATTCACTGCTGTTGCAATCGCAATCGCTGCCGCAGAAGTTGCAATCGGGCTTGCAATTCTACTTTCCTTGTACAGTACACAGGAAACAATTTCGCTCGATGAGGCGACTTTATTGAGAAATTGAGGTGATGAAACTGGGAGAAAACAAGCAGGAGTGGGATAGACTACTCTTCATTTTGCCGTTTTTGGCAATCGTACCATATCTCTACAGCACTGGAGAATCGTCAACCGATTATTGGTGGCTAATTATCGCCGCACCTTTGGTATTCTTCGCAACGATTGCCATCGCAGGTCAGGTTTGGAACGGTGATGAATTCTGGGTAAATCGCTTGAAGGAAGGTGGAATCTTAGGACTTGGAGCACTCAGTGTATCTCTTTCCGCTTCGATTTGGCTGATTTACGATTATCTCGATGCTCACGGTCATATTGAATCTGGAGATCCATTCAGTTGGTTGACCTTCGATGTACTAACCTACGACTCGGAGGGTTGGTCGATTGCCTCTGAAGGATTTAGTGGAATCGGACTAGGGATATACCTTGATGCAGTTAGCATAATGCTACTATTTGTTGCCACTTTCCTCTGCTTCCTCATCTGTTGGTTCGCAATCGGATACATGACCACCGATTCAATCAATGATAACTCAAACCATCGATTCTTCGCCGAGTTCGTTCTATTCAGCATGGGTATGTTTGGAATGGTCTTGGCAGACAACTTCCTTTGGTTATTCATCTTCTGGGAAATAATGGGTCTTTGTTCCTATCTTCTTATCGGATTCTACTACTGGAAGGAAAGTGCTGCATACGCTGCAAAGAAGGCTTTCCTAACAACTCGCGTTGGTGATGTATTCCTAATGATTGGACTACTAATGCTCTATGACATATACGGCTCTCTAGACTTCGCTGTTGTCTTTGATGATCCATCCACAGGTGTAGGTGGAGCAGCGGTGGATGCTGCTATGTTGCAAACTGCACTACTGATGCTATTCATTGGAGCTGTAGGTAAGTCTGCTCAGTTCCCATTACACGTATGGTTACCAGATGCGATGGAAGGACCAACTCCCGTATCGGCTCTTATCCACGCTGCGACCATGGTTAACGCTGGATTGTATCTAGTCGCTCGAATGGTGCCATTCGTCGATGTTCACCATCATGGTGTGGCAGGAATGGAAGACCTGGGTCTGATCGTTGCATGGGTCGGTGGAATTACTGCCTTTATGGCCGCAGCAATCGCCTTTGTGCAGAATGATATCAAGAAAGTGTTAGCATATTCCACGATGAGTCAATTGGCCTACATATTTACAGGACTAGGAGCAGCACTTTGGTTCTTCAATAACGACAAGCATCACGCAGGGGCTCTAATCTTCGGCGGTGCTCTATTCCATCTCTTCAATCACGCCATGGCAAAGGGAATGCTGTTCATGGCAAGCGGCTCAGTAATCCACGAAGTTCACCATGCTCACGACCATTTGCATCATGGAGATCATGGAGATCATGACTTCGACCCTCAAGATATGCGCAATATGGGCGGCTTGGCGAGCAAACTACCCGTAACAGCAACAGCGATGATGTTCGGGTCGATGTCAATTATTGGAATTCCATTAATCGGTGGATTCTGGTCAAAGGAAATCATCGTTGGAAAGACATGGTATGCCTACTTCAACGGAGCAGACGCATTGCTTGGACCAGCTATACTAATCCTAGCAACTGCCGGTATGACCGGCTTCTACATGTCACGAATGTGGTTCATGACCTTCGCGGGCGAGCCAAAGAATGAACTTGTAGACCACGTCCATGAAGAGACTCCTTGGATCAAGACACCTCTTGTAATTCTCTCAATTATTACCGCCCTAGGCGGATTCGGACTTGCCCTCTATGGAATGGTAGATTGGCTATCAGGAGAGGCTGACCACCTATCTATTCACAAGGACACATTCGTTGATCAGGTGATTTACGAACTAGAGCATGCATTCCTACCTGAGGACGAACAAGTCCGAATGATTGGCTGGACCACTATCCTGCTTTCATTCATCGTTGGCCCAATTTTTGCCGCACGAGTATATGGTGGTTCACTCAAGGAAGGCGAGAAAGCAACACCAATAGTTCACTGGCTAACCAGCCTATCTGGTAAGTTTGGTAGCCAGAATGTCGATGAATTAGCAAACTCACAATTTGCCGAGGCACTACAGAACCGTCTGTATTTCGATGACCTATACGAGTGGGTTCTAGGAAAGACCATTCTTCCATTCTCGGCTTTCGCCGCTTGGTTCGATGCCAATGTAATCGATGGAGTAGTCAAGCAGATTGAATCCAATTCTGTTTTCGGTTCCGTACAAATTCGCAGAGTAACAACGGGTAGTGCCCGCGACTACATTCTGATGGCTGCTGTAGGGGCATTGTGTATATTCGCTCTAATTTGGGGGGTGAGCGCTTGATTCAGTCAGATCCTCTAACATTCATCACCCTAACACCACTTGCTGTCGGTTTAGCCCTGTTGATTCTACCATACCTAGCTCCTGCAAGTATGGCGGATTTCACTCGAAAAATTTCACGCTCACTTTCGATGGGAGTTGCTCTGGCAATCTTCGCCATTACAACCGCATTATTCCTCGGTCAAATTGGTAATATCGATTGGCTAAATTTACAAGGTGAGTATGTTTTCCAAAATGAAGAAGTAACTCTACTGAAAAGTATCGGTGTACAATGGGTAGTCGGTGTAGACGCATTGTCTTTCCCAATGGTTTGGCTCACAGCCCTGTTAATCCCTATCTCCATGCTAGTTGAGTGGGACGCAAAGAAAGGACATCTGTTCCACCCGCTAATACTAATCATGGAGGGTGCACTGATTGGTGTATTCGTCGTACTCGACTTATTCGTCTTCTACGTCTTCTGGGAATTGACTCTAATCCCGATGTTCTTCCTGATTTTGGTTTGGGGTGGAGACGACCGAAGATATGCTTCGATGAAATTCTTCATCTACACTTTCACAGCAAGTGTTCTGATGCTAATTGGTATCCTTGTAATGTACTTCCACACCGGTGAACATTCCAATCTAGAGACTCTAACCAAACACCATTTCGACTTGGTAGAAATGACGGCTCAGGCCTCTGGAAATGGTCTGATTGCAGGAGAAGGTTTGCGCCACTTTGTTTGGCTCCTATTGCTGATTGGATTTGCCACAAAGATGCCTAGCGTACCAGTTCACACTTGGTTACCAGATGCTCACGTTCAGGCACCAACAGCCGGCTCGATGCTGCTGGCTGGAGTCATGTTGAAGATGGGCGCATACGGATTCCTCAGAATCGCTGTGACCATCTTCCCAGAATCAACCGTAGTCTTCACTCCTTTACTGATTGTATTGGGAATGGCGAGCCTAGTGTACGGAGCCATAGTATGTATGGGTCAGACAAATCTCAAGCGAATGGTTGCTTACTCATCCGTATCTCACATGGGATTGATTTTCCTTGGAATAGCAACCATGCAACCACTGGGAATCGCCGGTGCGCTATTCATGATGTTTGCACACGGAATCATCAGCCCACTTCTCTTCGCTGTAGCTGGAGCCTTCAAGCATCACTACCACACTCTTGAGATTGGCTCGATGCGTGGAATCGCTCACCACTCTCCATGGTTGGCTGGGCATATGATGCTAGGTTGGATGGCGAGCCTTGGTCTTCCGTTATTGGCTGGATTCGTGGCTGAAATTGCAGTAATGATAGCCTTCTGGATGACTTTTGGATGGTTAGTAATTTGGCCAGCATTGACTCTAATCATTACTGCTGTATACTATCTAACCAGTATGCAGAGAACTATTTTCGAGGGTGGAGATCCTCATGTTGGTGTACTTCCAGATACCATGCACGGAGAAGAACCTCGAGACATTACTTGGCATGAGAATGCTGGAATGTTTGTTTTGGGAGCCCTCACAGTATTGTTCGGAATCATGCCATTCATCTTCTGGGACATGATGTCAGATTGGTCTACAGAATTCATGCTAGAGACATTAGTTCAGGCTATGAATAGCCAGGGGGTGAAGCCCTGATGTTGACCATTGAAGAAATGGAAATATTGCTACCTGAGTTGACTCTGGTTGCAGGTATTATTCTCGCTGTTTTAATTCCAAATCTTGGAGACTCAACTCTGAGAATTCCTCTAACGAGAACTCGCATTCCAGTCTTTATCGGTGGAACTCGCTTCAAGAGTACATCCGACCCCAGACTTCCTGCTCGAATTGCAATTCTGGCCCTATTCGTAGCATTTGTGTTTTCTTTCCTAGAAATTAAATCTGCATCTGGTGAGGTTGGCGGTGTTATCGAAATCACTTCATTCACTAGAATGATGTCGTTCGTATTCTATGGAGCACTCCTCCTAGCGGCGATTGCTACCACCTACAGAATGCCTGCTCGGCTTTCTGCTAGAGCTCCAACCGAGAAAGATTCAGAATCTCGAGCAGAGGCTCTTGTAGCCGCTTTGATGGATAATCGCCGTCAGGTAGATTTCCACATTCTGCTGATGATGGTTGGACTCGGAATGGGTCTCATGGCCATGGCTTCGAATCTCTTCTTCATGTTCGTTGCAATCGAGTTGGCGAGTCTCGCTGCATATGTATTGGTTGCATTCCACAAAGAGGAAGAAGTTGGAGGCGAGGCCGGTGCCAAGTACTTCATCGTCGGTTCAGTTGCTAGTGCTACTGGAATCTATGGAATGTCCTTGGTTTATCTTTGGTCAGGAGACCTTGATTTCGATGCACTAGCCGCCTCTTGGGCGGCTATGGATGGATTAGATCCATTCGCGGTCATTGGAGTTGGATTGATGTTGGTCGCTTTCGGATTCAAGGTCAGCGCTGCGCCTTTCCATCTCGCCGCACCTGACGCATATGCTGGTGCCTCTTCACCAGTTGCAGGTGTGCTGGCTACTGCTTCCAAGGCGATGGGTTTTGTCGCCCTCTTCAGAGTTCTAATCGAGGTCACCATGCCCGAAGAGGGAGAGGCTCTTTGGTTTGGCATTCTCGCAATTATCGCCGTAATTACGATGACTTGGGGTAACCTAGCAGCATTAACCAGTGAAAATCCAAAGAGGATGTTAGCCTACTCGAGCGTTGCCCACGCTGGATACATGCTGGCCGCAATGGCTGCTGTCGGTAGCGGATTAGGCGACTCATCAACAACCGAGCTAGTATTGGTTGCTATCGTCTTCCACCTTACAATTTTGGTTCTGTTCAAACTAGGTGCATTCCTAGTTCTTGGTATGCTTGAGACAGAAGGTCGAAGTCACCGCTTGGAAGACCTTCACGGTCTCGCTCAGCGAGACCCGTTGATTGCAGGTTCGATGTTTATCTTCATGCTAGCATTGGCTGGAGTTCCGCCATTATCGGGATTCCTTTCGAAATTGTTGATGATCAACGGAATCGTAAATATTAGCGCTGGCACTGGTAGCACATCTGCAGATGGAATTATTCCTTGGGCCGAGACTGTCGACCCAGTATTCTGGCTTGCAATGGCAATTGTATTGAACAGTGCTCTGTCTCTATTCTACTATCTTCGAATCGGCCTGGTTATGTTCTTCGAAGCCCCTGAAAACGCTAAGCCTCTTAGAAAGGCATTACACCTACGGAACACCATCCTAGTGCTCACAGTACTAACGGTATTCTTCGGTATTGGTTCAGGTGCAGATTATCTTCTAGAACTCGTCAAGGAAGCTGTATCTGATCTTTGATTCAGTAAAGAGTCAGCCATAATCACCCATTTCCGGTCTAATCAACAAGGCATGGTTTCACATAGGGGTCTCTCGACCGACGCCCAATGGCGCGTCGGGAGGAGCGTGTGGACACAGAGTTGCTGGCGCAGCTTGAATCTGGTGCTGGCGATAAAATCCGCGTAACCCTCCCGAATAAGAAAATCAACGAAATGTTCGCTATCGCAGACCAAATCCTTGGTGGTCGAAGAGTTAGAGCGGTTTGCGAAGATGGTGAGAGTCGATTGGCGCGAATTCCAGGAAAGATGCGAAGACGCCAATGGGTTCGCGAGGGTGATCTGGTAATTGTTCAACCATGGGATTTCCAAGATTCAAGAGCAGATGTAAGGATGCGCTATACCAAGACTCAGTCAATCTATCTTTCACGAAAGGGCGTCTTGCCTGAGATAGTCGATTTATTCGGAATGACCGATGATCAAATTCACGAACAGGATGAGGATTACGAAGTTGTCGAGTCCGGTGCAGTGGAAGAGGATACAGCAACCGAAGAGGCCGAAGAAGTCGAAACGGCAGAAGAAGAAGTTGTTGAAGAGCCGAAGACCTCGACCTTTGCTGATGATGACGATGATGACATCGACTCATTCTTCGGGTGAGGAAGATGGCAGATCCCGACTGGGAAGATGTTGATCCAGACGCTCTAATGAGATCGGCGAAGCAACATGATTGGATGACGGAGCCGCGCTTCAAGCGAATGTTTGAGGAAATCGAAGACAAATTGCAAGGTGTTCTTGGCTCCGGTCAATATGATTGGGTCGATAGGCGAGTATTCGACGCCGTCTTCGATCGTTCCACTCTGATGTCTTTGCACAAATTGATGCAGGCAGGTGAGATAGAAACTGTAGATTATCCAATCGCTCGCGGTAAGGAGGCTCACGTATTTCATGCAACCACAAACCAAGGACCGGCTGCAGTGAAAATTTTCCATACTACAAATGCCGTCTTCAAAAGTCTTGCAAAATACATCGATGGCGACCCACGATTCGGTGGACTAAAGCGCCGTCATCGTGAATTGGTAAAGATCTGGGTTCGCAAGGAATACCGTAACCTGCGCCGAATGCGAAAAGCCGGAATCAGAGTTCCAAGACCCAGAGCGATTCTAAACAACGTCTTGGTGATGGATTTAATCGGTGATGAAAGCGAACCTTCTCCTCGCCTGAAGGACATAACTATCGATGATCCGAAGGGAGTCTTCGACGACCTTCTTGAGATACTTGCAGTTTGTTGGCAGACCTGTGATCTTGCTCATGCAGACTTTAGCGAGTACAACATTCTCTGGTACGATGGCGAGCCATGGGTAATTGATGTCGGTCAAGCAGTAGTTAGTGCTCATCCTTCATCAAATGAGTTCCTAGTTCGAGATGTCACTCGCCTCGTTGAGTGGATTAATCGACAAGGATACGAGGTAAATCTCGCTGACTCTTTGTTAAGAGTGCTCGAGGAACCGGTTCCAAACTACCCCGCTCTTTCGGGCGGGGATTAAAACGGGACGGCGGGTCGCCCGCTTTCGTGGAACCCCTAGCCCGCATACCCAAGGACCGCATAGCGGTGCTAATTGGCAAGGCTGGACGTACTCGCAAGATGCTTGAGAAAGCAAGTGGCGCGAGTTTGGAAATCGATTCCCAAACCGGTGACGTATCGGCTATTTGGGAAGTGGATGAACCAGATCCAATCGTGAAAATGAAAATGCCTGATGTAATCCGCGCGATTGGACGTGGACTAGCACCAAATCGCGCGGTGAAATTACTCGATGATGAGGTATTTCTTCGAATGTACGACATTCGTGAATGGGTAGGACGTCAGCCAAACCAGACACGCCGAATGCGAAGCCGATTAATCGGAAGGAACGGACGCATTCGTAGCTTAATCGAAGAGATGTCCCAAACCGAGATGGCAATCTACGGCTCTACAGTTTTGGTAATTGGGGACGAGGATGGTCTAGCGCTAGCCACCCCTGCAATTGAGAATATTCTCAATGGAGCCGAACATGGAACAGTTCTACATGGCCTAGAACAAGATCGCAAGCGTATGAGAATACAATCTCGTAGTCTTGACACATATGATACCGGTAAAGGATCATCCGATGCCTTTGACGCATTAGTTCCTGGACTCGCAGATGCCCGACGCCGACGTGAACGCAGATTCAAGTCTGCTCAAGTTGATCCAGATGATGAGGAAGAAGTCGCTGAGATGTTAGAATTGGCAGAAGACGAGTCAATAACTTACGGCGAAGAGTGATTTCTACAGCCGCCACGCCTAAGCGCAGGTGCTTTCTCGACAGGCCGTGAACTTGCTAGAGGAGTGGTACGATTACGAGCGTTTGGTAATCCAAGCGCTCGCCGTAATAATGACATTATTCTGTATTGGAGCATTCCTTGGAACTTTGGATGTGTCTAATCCATTATCTGATTTTGTCTACAAATATTATCTCGATCCAATCATTGGAGAATCAACTGGGGATTCCGGTTACAATATGGTCAACACCATGACCTATGGAATCGTTCTGGCCATGTTTGTAGTAGCAATGTCTGGCTGGCTGAGGCATTTGGGAGTCGATGGCTCTGACAGAACGCTACTGGCATTACTTCCATTCGTGCTTTGGGCGGCACTTGGGGAGATTGTAGAAGACGCAGAAATGTTTGGCGAATTCTTCTCGGCATGGTTTGTAAGTCCTGGAGTTCACTTCCAGACAGCTGCTTGGGTAATTATCGCTGGCTGGTTTGGATATTCAATCCATAACTCGGAATCGAGCGATGAAGAAAAGGCCGAGAAGGTAAAATCCGCTTCGATGATTATCATCTTCACTCAATTTGTAATCTATGCTAATTCAATCGATGGTAAAGTTGACTTCGATATCTCATTGATGCTATTCTTCAGCCTGATTGCGTTCTTTTCCCCGCATATTTTGGAATCCAGCGCTGATGGTTTTGACAATATCCAGCGCACAGTCTACTTTTCAGGAATCGGCGGTTGTCTAGTTCTCTTCGGAGCCATTGCATCGTATTTGTCTTCAATCGACATAACTCAAATTGACAATTATCCATACAATTTCGTTGCAGTGGTCGTAGTTATTGGATTCCCAGTAGTACTGTGCTGGTTCATGCTAGAACAAGGAAGAGAGGCCGCCGCAGAACTGGAATCTCAAGGAATCATTGCAGGAATTTTACCACCTGGAATGAACGAAGATGAATACATGGCACTCGAATCGGAGCAGAAGACTCTGATTGAATCCCTACGACTGAAGGCAACAATGGCATATCCGGTTGCATTCCTTCCCGTTGCCGGCCAGTTGATGGATGGTATTGCTACATACATCGGCATCGACTTCTTTGGATACACTGAGAAGCACATAGTATCGGAGGCAGTGGTGCAATTGTTCGATACCGCACTGACTTTTGCAGTCCTTAAGTTAGGAATTGGTGGAGTTGTATTCTGGTTCTATTCAATGGCCAACTTCGAGTATCGTCAACAGCATCTCCGACTATTGATTGGGCTTGCGCTAATGGTGGTTGGAATGGCCCCCGGATTGCGTAATGTCGGGCGATTGATGTTGGGTGTCTAATCACGACATCTACGATGTCGTCTCCATTGGATTCAAGGTTCGCCGGCAGTCTCGCGGGTTGATTGCGATGGACAGATTGCCGACCCGAGTCGACCGTTCCGGCCAAGATTGGCAGCGTAGAAGGGAGCAAAACCTTGCCTTAGCTGCCGACCTCAAGGAGCGATTGGAAGCAGTAAAACAGGGTGGCGGCGGAAAATATGTCGAGAGACATCGTTCTCGAGGAAAGATGCTTCCTAGAGAGCGAATAGCAGAAATTTGTGATCCAGGAAGCCCTTTCTTGGAATTGTCTAGTCTGGCGGCGAATGAACTGTATGATGGTAAAGCCCAGTCGGCTGGAATCATTACCGGAATCGGCTTAGTTCATGGCCGAGAATGCCTATTCGTTGCAAACGATGCTACCGTCAAGGGCGGATCCTACTACCCTATGACGGTGAAGAAGCATATTCGAGCCCAAGATGTTGCAGATGCTAACAATCTACCATGCATCTACCTTGTCGATAGCGGGGGGGCATTCTTACCGATGCAAGACGAGGTTTTCCCCGACATCGGTCACTTTGGCCGCATCTTCCGAAATCAAGCCATGATGTCGGGCAAAGGAATTCCACAGGTAGCAGCGGTTCTGGGAAGTTGTACAGCAGGAGGTGCATACGTTCCAGCAATGTCGGATGAATCGATTATCGTCAAGGGAAATGGAACAATTTTCCTCGCTGGTCCACCACTGGTCAAGGCGGCGACAGGCGAGGAGGTTAGCGCCGAAGATTTGGGCGGCGCTGATGTTCACACCAGAGAATCTGGTGTGGCTGACCATTTCGCAGAAAATGAGGAGGAAGCCCTACGCATGGTTCGTAATGTTGTAGAGAATCTCAACATCGAGCCAAAGCAAAGATTGGACGTTAAGCCAGTAGAAGCACCCGCTCACGATACTGAGGACTTGATGGGAATAATCCCCACAGACAATCGTACACCATTCGATGTTCGCGAAGTAATTGCTAGAATCGTTGACGGTTCTCGCTTCCATGAGTTCAAACCGCGCTATGGAAATACCTTGGTTTGTGGCTTTGCTAGAATACACGGCTATCCCGTTGGTATAGTAGCAAACAATGGGATTCTATTCTCCGAGTCATCTCTCAAAGGTGCTCACTTTATCGAATTATGTGGTCAGCGTGGAGTGCCACTAATCTTCTTGCAGAATATTACAGGATTCATGGTTGGCCGCGACGCTGAGTCTGGCGGTATTGCAAAGGATGGTGCTAAACTCGTAACCGCTGTATCTTGTGTCCCTGTTCCTAAATTTACAGTAATTATCGGAGGCTCTCATGGGGCTGGAAATTATGGAATGTGTGGCCGAGCATACGACCCACGATTCCTATTCATGTGGCCCAACGCAAGAATTTCTGTAATGGGTGGGCCACAAGCAGCGGATGTTCTTGCTACTGTCAAACAAGATCAACGAGCCCGAGAAGGATTGTCTCCGATGTCGGGCGAAGAATTGGATGAGTTCCGTCGACCAATCCTAGAGAAATATGAGACCGAAGGCTCGCCTTACTACTCAACCGCCCGTCTTTGGGACGATGGGGTAATCGACCCACGTGACACTAGGGATGTACTAGGACTAGCAATATCGGCGAGCCTTAACGCCCCATTCCCAGACAATGGATATGGCGTATTCAGGATGTGAAATTATGCAAGGCACGAAAATGAGTGACGCAAAACCCGTAGCCGAACTTTGTAGCCTCGAGATAGATGGCGCTATTGCGAGGCTCACACTACGCCGCTCAGATGTATTCAACGCCCTAAACGTACAGTTGATTTCAGAAATGGTCGAAGCGCTAAGTTGGACCGCGCAGAGATCAGTAGGGGCGACTCAATCCCTGCACGATTCTGATGGTGCCGAATATCTGCGAGTAATTGTTCTTCGCGGAGATGGAAAGCACTTCTGCGCCGGCGCGGATATCAATATGATGCGAGATGCCGGCGCGGCAACACCAGAAGAAAACCGAGCAGATTCAGAAAGACTTGATCGCCTATTCTATTCACTTTGGGCTCATCCTTGCTTTACCGTTGGTGCAGTGCAGGGTGTAGCCCTTGGAGGAGGCGCAGGACTCGTAGCCTGCGTCGACCACGCAATTGGTGAACCACGTACAAGAATCGCTCTTTCCGAAGCCAAATTAGGTATTCTTCCAGCAGTGATTGGACCCTATGTGTATCGTAAGTTAGGCAGTGCCGAATTCCGCAGACTTTCGATGCTGGCTAGCAGAGTTGGTTCAGAAGAAGGACTACGAATTGGTTGGCTAAACGAAGTAGTTGATTCACCTCTAGACTTCGATGAGGCTATCGGACGAGTAGTTGCAGATGTGATGACTACCGGTCCAATGGCGGTGGCTGAATCTAAGAAGCTGGCCATGACCTTCGATACTTGGAATGCAGGAGATGATGAATTACGACTTTGGACACTCGACAAGACAAGCCAAATGCGCGGTTCTAGAGAAGGTCAAGAAGGCCTCTCTTCCTTTCTTGAGAGAAGAAAGCCGGATTGGGTACCAGAAGAGTGAGTTGGCATAATGATTCCAGATTGGATGACCTCGGCTCCTCGCCCATTCGACACGGTCTTGGTTGCTAATCGAGGGGAGATTGCAGTCAGGGTATTACGGGCTGCCAAAGAATCTGGACTTCGTGGTGTTGCGGTTTATTCCGACCCTGATGAAGGATCCCTACACGTCGAAAATGCAGATCAGGCTGTGCATCTTCCGGGCACTACTCTAGCGGATACTTATCTCAATGGAGATGCCATTATCGAGGCCGCCCGCTCTACGGGTGCTCAAGCGATTCATCCAGGTTTTGGATTCCTTTCTGAGCGGGCTGATTTTGCAAATGCGGTCAAGTCTGCAGGTCTAATTTGGATTGGACCACCTGCAGCTGCAATCGACACAATGGGTGACAAGATTTCTGCCCGCCGCTGTATGATAGAATCAGGAGTTCCGGTAATCCCTGGTGAAGAAATTTCCATTGGGGGTGATTCTGATCATCTAGGTGTTCTAGCTTCTGCAGCGGCTCGTGTTGGTTATCCTCTCTTGCTGAAAGCAAGCGCTGGGGGAGGAGGAAAAGGAATGCGCTCAGTACACGAGCCGAAGATGCTGCGAACAGAATACGAAGCCGCGGCTAGAGAAGCAACCGCAGCATTCGGTGACGGCACCGTATATGTCGAGAGACTTCTGAAAGGTGCACGTCACGTCGAAATCCAAGTTCTAGCAGATAGTCAAGGGAATTGTATTCACTTGAACGAAAGGGATTGTTCACTTCAACGCCGACACCAGAAAGTCATCGAGGAAGCCCCGAGTCCAGCGGTCACTCCGACAATTCGAGAAGCGATGGGTGAAGCGGCTGTTCAGGCAGCAAAGGCGGTCGATTACGAAGGAGCAGGAACAGTTGAGTTCCTACTTTCTGACCGAGGTGAATTCTTCTTCTTAGAAATGAATACCCGTCTTCAAGTAGAGCATCCGGTAACTGAGATGATTACTGGAATAGATATCGTACAGAAGCAATTTGAAGTTGCAGCAGGATTACCACTTGGATTGTCTCAATCCGATATAGGAATCACTGGTCATTCTATGGAAGCACGAATCTATGCAGAAGATCCCAGCAAAGGATTCCTGCCAGCAATTGGTGACCTAGCGATGTGGCGTGCACCAGCAGGCCCCGGAATCAGGGTCGACACTGGCGTTCGAGAAGGAGATGCGGTGACCGTCGACTTCGATCCGATGTTAGCCAAATTAATCGTTCACGCCCCAACAAGAACTGCAGCTGCAAGACGCTTAGACAATGCACTCTCCGACCTAAGGGCTCTTGGAGTAATAACAAACATTGGATTCCTTCGTCAAATGACTACCCATCCGGATTTTATTTCGGGTGGAATAACTACTGATTATTTGGATTCCAGAGATATTTCTGATTTCGCTGAGCCAGATCCAGATCCTGCTATTCTTGTGGCAATTGCCGCAGCAGCAAGTCGATTCGGACTTGACCGTGCAGGCTCAGGGTCATCTGAGTCGTTTGTCGATGAACATACAGGGCACAGCGGAGACCCATTCAGGACCTTGACGAGGTCATTTCCCTGAGGTGAAAAAAAGATGGAGTGGAGTATTGGAGAATCGGGTGTTCGTTACATCGCCAAATTGTCCGATTCAGAGGGCACACTAAGCCTCACCGAACTTACTCGAGATGGACACGAAGCACCACATTCTGAAATTGGCATTACCCGAGATTCCCAAGGTGCTAGACTCCTTGTCGACATAGACGGTTCCGCGCATATCGCGCACGTAGCAAAGGTTGGTGATGATTGGTGGATTCATATCAACGGGCGAATCCATGTCGTTCATGGTCACGAACCAGGAAGCGCTGATTCTACCGCAGGTGAAGGTGGTCTAACCGCCCCTATGCCTGGAACTATTCTCGAGGTGCATGCGAAAGCCGGACAAAGAGTTCGCGAGGGCCAAACTTTGCTGGTTATGGAAGCGATGAAAATGGAGCACAGAATCCAAGCGCCGAAGGCCGGTGAAGTACTTTCAGTGAATTTTGCAGAAGGCGATAGAGTCGATATGGGAGCGACTTTAGTTGAGCTCGGAGACTGAATTATGCCGGCATTGGATTCAATAGTGGCCGATTGTTCGCAATAATCGTGAACGAATTCGACGTTATACTTGCACTATGTATGGGATTAGGCCTTGCTGCAGCCTCTGGATTCCGTGTTTTCCTACCACCTTTCCTACTTTCTATTGCTGTCAGAGCTGATGCTGTGGACGTTGATTTGACAAATTCATCATTGGAATATTTCGATTCTAATGTTGCGGTAATTCTCCTAGGAGTCGCTACAATAGCCGAACTTGCAGCATACTATGTTCCATGGGTTGACAACCTGTTGGATTCAATTGCAAGTCCTGCAGCAATTATTGCAGGTACCGGAATGACCGCAATCGTTCTTGGAGGTACAGATCCTGTAATTCAGTGGGCTCTAGCAATCATCGCCGGTGGTGGTGTAACCGCAGCAGTACAGGGTGCGACAGTTGTCACTAGAGGAGTATCTACAGCCATAACCGCTGGAATTGGTAACCCAGTTGTATCAACAGGTGAAAATATAGCAAGTCTGATACTATCAATAATGGCGATTTTCCTTGCTCCCTTGGCAGCACTCTTTGCCCTTATCCTACTCGCAATGATAGTCAAAGTGATGGTAAAGAAAACCAATCCTTCGAGCGCCTAAATTCAATTTAGCGGTTTGAGAACTGTTTGACCACCCATGTGTGGAACTAAAACATCAGGAACTCGAACCGTTCCATCTTCGTTCTGATATTGTTCCATAATCGCCACTAGAGCTCTGCTGGTGGCAACCGCAGTAGAATTCAGAGTATGAACCGCGGAATTTCCTTCGGCAGTGCGATATCTCATCCGTAGGCGATTAGCTTGGTAATCGGTGCAATTTGAGCATGAAACAACTTCCTTGTATGTATTTGCGCCAGGCAACCAAGCCTCTAAGTCGTATTTCTTCGAGGCAACAGTTCCCATGTCGCCTGTGCAGATATTTACTACTCTGTAATGCAGACCTAGACTATCCCATAACTCAACTGCATTGGTGAGTAACTCCTCATGATGTTCCCAGGAATCATCTGGCTTGCAAATGACAATTTGTTCGATCTTGGTAAATTGGTGTACTCTCCAAATTCCTCGATCAGACAACCCATGTGCTCCTACCTCGCGTCGGAAGCAAGAAGATACACCAACCAACTTTATCGGTAATTCTGATGGTTCGATAATTTCGTCCATCCTCATCGCAGTGAGTGGATGCTCGCTAGTTGCGATGAGGTAGTATTTGTCTGGTTCAATACCATACATGACAGTCTCAAAGTCACCCAAGTCAGTGACACCTTCGTAGGCCTCACGATTCATCATTAGCGGGGGTTGTACCAAGGTGTAGCCTCGCTCCATGAGGAAATTAGCAGAGTAACTCTGTAGAGCCATTTCTAATCGGGCAAGGTCACCCTGAAGGAAGTAGAAGCGAGAACCGGTTACCTTAGCACCTCTAGCAAGGTCAACCCAATTATTCATCTCGATTAGGTCGTTATGATTACGCGCTTCGAACCCTAACTCGGTCTTGTCACCGTGTAAACTGTGTAGGGTGTTTTTTTGGTCATCTTCTCCTACCGGAACTGACTCATGCAGGATATTTGGAACTCGCATTCTAATTGCATCTCTATCTGTCAAACAGGAATCGACTTTTTCACTCAGAGCATCAATCTCTTGCCCGAGACTGGCAACCTCTGCTAAAATTGCGTCTGCAGCGGCGGAATCGCCGGATTTCTTCGCTTCCGCAATACCTCTAGCGGCCTCATTTCGCTTCTTTCTGAGTTGGTCGACATCGTATCTTGCTTGCCGCCATTCTTCATCGAGACGGATCACCTGATCGATGTTGTCATGGGGCATCTCTCTCTTGTCATGGTCGGCCCTCAGCACATCCGCGTGCTCTCGGAACATACTCATGTCCAGCATAACAACCGAACCTAAGGGCTCAACACTTAGCCTTCAATGAATCGGGGAATCTCACTATTTCGAGCACGATGCGCTAGAGGAAGGTAATCGCCTGAAACAATTGCGCAGGCCCAACAGCATAGATTCCACTGATGATGTAACCCAATATCGCCCCGCCGTTTAACAGTGGCAGCCCTGGTTGTGGATTTCCTTGTGCAACGAAGGTCATCAGCAGCACATATCCAACTAGGCCTCCAATTAGTGTGCCAATTGCTACAACGATTTGTGCCATGTAGAAAGTACCGTATGGATTCCAAATTTCTGGTCCCCAATCAGGTAGGAAGGAAATTGCTGAGATGACTAACATACCGGGGAAGATAACGTCACCTAGACCCATGAATAAGGCATCTCGGCTCTTCTTTTTCGGTTTCTTATCCTCCCACCAATCATCTAGTTCTGCTTCCATTACTTCTGTAGGTGGAGGTGGTGGTGAATCTTGCATTATGTCTCCTTCTTGTTCTAGGAAAGAGTATCCCTTTTCCTTTGGAGCGACAAGTAAAACAGGCAGTTTGAGTCCGATCATCGTATCTGCAAGTTCAAGCATATGCTTGCTTTTGTGAACAGCCCAATAGTCGTAAATTGCCGCTAAAACCATGAAAATAATGACGAGTGTTGGAACGAAAGAGATTCCAATCATTACGATTACTCCCGAACCAACCATTACTCCAACTGAATTCACTACCCACCATTCTGGATATCGATGTAATGCAGTCATTCCTCCAATGGTAATCGCGAGCGCAGAAATCCCAACAGAAGCAGCCGTAGCGAATCCAAGAATGTATAGAATTAGCAAGGTAAATGGTTGGACTGCATAGAATAAGCTCAGTCCGAGGGCGAACATGACTATGCCTTTGATTAGGTAATCCAATCCCTTTCTTGCCAACCAAATAATTGCCACTGTGAAAATTCCAATCATCAATAGTTCAAACAAAATAAACCCAGATTTCGTAGTCCCTTCTTCTCCGAATGCTCTAGCCTCTGGAACATCGTACAGGGGTTGAATGAAAATACCGATTCCGATGGTTATGATAAACATCCCAGCCATGCCAACCATCGATTCCCATTGCTCCATCATCATCTCGATGACACTTTCACTTCGGTCGGACACAACCTCCCCCAAGTTCAAGTTCCATATCACCTTGACCCGTACCCGCGCCCTATAGGGGCGCGGCGGTTGTGTAGCAATGGAAGACCGAGAATGGCTCATGGATAGGCGATTTGCCGGCATGAATCTCGGTTTGCAAAGAATAGAGTTGTTACTACAGAAGATGGATAATCCGCAATTGGATTTCCCATCGATTCATGTCGCCGGAACAAATGGAAAGGGAACTCTTTGTGCCTTTCTTTCCAGCGCTGCGGCAAATAGCGGATTGAAGGTCGGTCTGTTTACTACCCCCCATCTTGTTGTCATTGAAGAAAGGGTTCGTATCGACGGAGAGGTAATTGATTCGCGGACTTTCGATCAGCATCTTTCTGCGGTTCGTGCTGCTGCTGTAGAAGTTGGAAAAGAATTAGGCGAAGAACCAACCTTCTACGAATGTACATTTGCAATCGCTATGCTAGCCTTTTCTCACGCTGGCATAGATCGAGCAATAATCGAAACCGGTTTAGGCGGAGTGGGTGATGCGACTTGTTTGGTCGATGCTGACCTATGCGTCATTACCACCATTGGCCTCGACCACACCGAAATACTCGGGGATACTCGTGAGCAAATCGCTCGCGCTAAAGCTGGAATTCATCGTGAAGGTGTGCCAATGGTGGTTTACCATCCCGGAGATGAATCCGTTTTGGAAACGATTGCCGAGGTAGTCGGTGACGACTTGTATGTCCATGAGGGATTAGAAATTGACAATTATTGGGAAGATTGGTTCATTTTTGCAGGGTATATCGCTACAACATTTGGATGGGAATTACCATCAAATGATATCAATTGGCCTGGTCGTTCTCCAAATTGGCCACCCAAGGAATTGTTCAATTCAGAAATTAGGATTAGCGCTGCTCACAATGCCGATGGTTTGCAGGCCGAATTAATGTCAATTCAAGAGCCGACAATTCTTCTCATCGGAGTTACTCAAAAGGCCAATTTGGAAGAGACTTTAGCCGATGTAACGAGTGAAGTTTGGCATATGCCAACATTCCGTCACATCATCGTTACAGAACCAACTACTGGGAGAAATCCTGCGGTGGATGCAGAGGAGCTCGCGGATCTGATTTTTTCAAATAGATTGGACGAAGCAAAAATCGAAAGAGATCCAACAAAGGCTCTTGAAATCGCCGAAATCATGTCAAGGCAAGCAGCTTGTAGCATCTCCGTTATGGGTAGTGTATATCTTGTTGGAGATTTGCTAAAGTTTGCTGTAGAAAGAAGCGATGGCGACCTTTGGGAGCACCTGCGTGTACATTGAGAATCAAAAGGGATGACCCACTTCGGAGGCCAAGTATGACATCCAAGGCAGAGGACAAGGTCGAAATTGTTGTCCAGGTTGAGTCTAAGGACACTAGTTCCAAAGTCATCCTCATAATGCTGATTATCGTCCTTTTTGGATTGGTAATTGCAGTAATGATGAGAGGCGGTCCAGATGCCCTTCTATCGAATGATGAAGATAGAGGGGTTGGAAATTGTGGCGATGGTATAGACAATGACAAAGGAGGTCAAGCAGACCGCGATGACCCTGATTGCTATGCAAATCCAGAAGTTTGGGAGGGCTATGACCCGAGTCGTACAGAGGCCAACCGAGATAACGACCCACCTGGTGGGCGACCCTGAGGTGAATAGATGAGTTTGAAGTGGGATGCACGATTTCTTGACCTAGCGAAACATATCTCAGACTGGTCGAAGGACCCTTCTACCAAGGTCGGCTGTGTTGTGGTTGGAGAAGACAGAGAAGTTCGTTCAACCGGATTCAATGGTTTTCCAAGAGGAATCGAAGATACCGCTGCTAGGCTTAACGACCGTAGTCAGAAGTATCCAATGATTTGTCATGCCGAAGAAAATGCGATTATGCACGCGGCTCGAATCGGTATTTCACTCAAGGATTGTACTGCCTACGTTACTTGGCCACCTTGCTCACGATGCGCTCGTTCTCTGATTCAAGCCGGAGTTAAGGAAGTAGTATATCCTGAAGATTGTGAAATTCCAGAGCGCTGGGAGGAAGACTTCGCAATCGCAACCAGTATGTTCACCGAGTCCGGAGTGAACTATCGCTCAGCCTGATTTATTCAGAAAGCATAACCCAGAGTTCCTCTAGGTCTGAATGTAAGTCCTCAAGACTTCCATCGTTGACTAATACGAGATCGGCTAGGGCAGCGGTTGCATTGAGGGCTTGACCAGATTCATCTTTTGCAACAGCTTCCTTCTCTTCATTTGCGAAGAAAGTCTCTCTGTCAACAATATCTCCTGTTCTTGCACGAGCCTGTGCTCTTTGCCAGCGGGCATCCATACCTGCACGAACTTCGATCAGAATGAAATCATTACGTTCCTGTAAGGCCTCTACTTCTCCCGGTGTTCTAATCGAATCGATTACTGCATTCTTTCCGTCTAATCTCTCGAGTAGCATTTCTGCTAGAATTCCCGGTCCGCCGCTTCTG
Source organism: Euryarchaeota archaeon UBA19 (assembly GCA_002502175.1). Classification (GTDB taxonomy): domain Archaea; phylum Thermoplasmatota; class Poseidoniia; order Poseidoniales; family Thalassarchaeaceae; genus MGIIb-O1. The sequence goes on from DAPQ01000002.1 coordinate 43,586, forward strand.
CGTAATTCATTTCCGCCATTGATTAGATTCTCTCGAGATTCTTCGATTCCGTTCTCTTTGAGATGAGCACGTATGGAATCTGAGCATGATTCACTTGCCAATCCCTTGGATACGAGAAAGTCCACTACGGTTGATTTTCCTGAGGCATAGCGTCCAGTCAGACCGATTAGCACATGACCCCGAAAGGTTGGCATTCAATATCGCTTTCTAACTCCAATAGCGCCTAGTCTTTGCATATTGCAGTTCTGCGTTGTGTATGGCACGAAGTAATGCGACTCGATTTCCACGTGATAAACCTCTCAACAATCTAGTTGCTGTTTCTTCACCTACACCCCTTCCCATCAATGCTAGAACGGCATCATGCCCGTGGGTTTGAATTAATTCAGCGTTCTTCTGCATCCTTGCACGTTCCTTTGGGTCATCGCTAGTTACCCATCCGCTTAGCATAGATTCCATGCGCTCTGGTGAGCAAGCCCGCATAGTGCCTCCACAATTAGTACAGGGTTCGATACGCTGCTGCATACGGCCAACTCTGCTTCGTGATTTATCTTTGCAATTGAGACAGATTAACACTGCTCTTTCTGCCATTAGTCGAGTCTCTAATCGCTCTCTGAGTTGTACGTCAGACCATGCAGGTAGAAGTAAGTCACGTTCAGATTTTGGTGATAATCCGAGTGGTCCATTGGGAGTGTGGAAAACCTCCACCTTTCCTTGTTGGATGTCTCGAATTAGATCCATTGTTCCCTCAATGTCCATCCTTTCATGGAATAATTTTGACAGGGCTTCCTCAACAACTGGGGTGCCCCGATATCTTTGCATCAGACCTTGCATATTGACTCGACGTGGATCTGCTGCCTTTTGCAAAACACCCATTTTCCTAGCTACTTGTACCATCCTCCATCTAAGTGCTCTACCATTAGGAATTGTCATTCTGAGGATGGCTTCAAGTGCATCTGGGGAAGTTGTTGTCAACCATTCAATGACATGAGCGGCCGTTGTTCCTGGAACTTGGAATGCAATTCGATATGGGTCGACCAGAGTAGTACCCATCTTTCCTTCCCGCATAGAACCCATTGCCTGAAT
>DAPQ01000002.1:45046-46368 GCA_002502175.1 Euryarchaeota archaeon UBA19
ACAGCATTGTCTCTACTTTCGATAGTCAAGGTGGTGTCAGTAGGCAAATTTTCGGTTGCATCTATGTGTTCTGCAACCGCATTCAATAAGTCGGCTCTAGCGACCTCAGATAGAGGATAGTTTTCGAAATCGATATCTCCTTTCATCGCATCCATTGCTCCAATTGCAGTTGCAGCACTTCTCCTCAATTTTCCAACTTCCATAGCAACTTCAATCGGTACCGGAGGTAATTCTCCCGCCCATACCGGCGCCTCTCCAGTATCCTTTACAGGAGCAACCAACAATTCACTTTGTTCAGGGTCAGCATCTACAATCATCCAAGTTCGGCCAGCCATAACGAATCTTCTTGGGCGCCCAGCATCGTCTTCCCCTACATCGTTCAAAGATAGTACGAAGGCTTCATCGACAGATCCCAAAACCCGCCTCGTTACAGCATCGCGCACCTTGTAGGCGATTTCGTCGGGAATCATTGAGATATGTTCGGTACGATTTCTACCCAATTTTCCAGCAGGCGAAAACCATCCAGAATTGAGAGACTCCGGCAAGTGTTGAACCATTGCACGTCGCCAACGAGATTTCTGAGCCTCTTCGTGTTCCTCATCCCAAGGAGGTCTATCCTCCGGAACTAAATCTGCAGGTCTTGCATCCACATTGGCTTTCTTTGCCAACCCCTGCCATAATTTCGGATGCCAAATTGTTGGGTCTGATTGTCTTGGCTGTTCGATTAATCGTAGTAGCCACCTATCGTCTAAAACTCGAAGAACTGCTAAGGTATCTTCTTCTGTCCACTGGGGAAAAATAGTCGAGCGCTTTAGTAATTCAGTGGCTTGATGTAAGGGAACAACACCTCTCTCCGCAGCCATTTGTAGAAATTGATTTGCAGCGACAATGGCCGGATTATATCTCCATTCAACGCCTTCCAATTCACCGGCCATAGCACGTCTTGCGATTACTGCACATTCTGCGATGTCATCAATTTCCCAAGCCAATACGTCACCTCTGCCTGTTCCTCCAAGGTGATGTTCAGCCCTCCCAACACGTTGCAACATCCTGTCTACGGCCCTTGGGCTGTTCAACTGGTGAACTCTTCGAATACTTCCAATGTCAATACCCAATTCAAGACTGGAAGTACAAATTAATCCGTGTAATTTGCCGGCTCGAAGAGCTTCCTCCATCTCTCGTCTAGTTTCAGCCGCTAGGCTTCCATGATGGACACCAACTTGGATTTCAGGAACAATCGAAGCCAACCTTTGGGCAACTGTTTCCGCAGTAGATCTAGAGTTTACGAAAACAAGCGAAGGCGAATCTTCAATCAGCGTATT
>DAPQ01000082.1 GCA_002502175.1 Euryarchaeota archaeon UBA19
GATTCGGTGTGTTCTCATCAAACTCTGTAGAGTTTGCATTCTCGAGACCCAAGACATTGCGACAGAACTCTATTGTGGCAATTTGCAAACCAAGACAGACCCCTAAGTAAGGTACATTGTTTATCCGAGCATAATTTGCTGCGGCGATTTTTCCTTCAACTCCTCTATTACCAAATCCGCCCGGAACCAGAATTCCATCTGCTGCTCTTAGTAAATCCCAAGCCTCATCATGCTTTTCAGTAACATCATGAGGGTCTAAATCAGTAGACTCAATCCAGTCAATTACCAGTTTCCTATCAACTGCATATGCACTGTGTTGTAAGGCCTTGATAACAGAAAGATAGGAGTCAGAGAGGCCGGTGTATTTGCCGACCATAGCGATATGAACTTCCTCCTCTAATCGGTCTACCTTGTCGGCCATTTCTTTCCAATCATCAAGCATTGGTAGAGAATCTGGCACCTCAAATCCAAGATGGTCCGAGACTTTGCTCAAAACCGATTGTTCGTAAAGAGAAATCGGAATTTGATAGAGATTTGAAACATCGTGCGCGGAAACAACAGCGTCTGTACCAACATGACAGAATGCTGCAAGTTTTGCCCTGGTCTCATCTTCTAGTGGCACTTCTGATCTACAAACTAGGATGTCTGGAATAATTCCTAGACCTCGAAGTTCTTTGACGGTGTGTTGAGTAGGCTTGGTCTTCTGTTCGCCAACTGGCCCCATAACCGGAACAAGGCTGACGTGAACGAAGCAAACATTCTCTTGTCCAACTCTAAATTGGAATTGCCTCAATGCTTCAATGAATGGAGCACTTTCGATATCACCCACAGTGCCTCCTAATTCGATTACACAAGCATCAGGAGTTTCTCCCGATCCATCTGCGCTGACGTGTGCCACACGCTCAATCCAATCTTGAATTTCATTGGTTATGTGAGGAACAACCTGCACAGTCTTTCCGAGATAATCGCCTCTACGTTCCTTCTCAATGACATTTGCATATACCTTGCCGGTTGTGATATTATTCTCTCGAGTTAGAGCGACATCGAGGAATCGTTCGTAGTTCCCAAGGTCTAGGTCAACTTCTCCACCATCATCCAATACGAAAACTTCTCCGTGTTCGAACGGAGACATGGTCCCGGCATCGCTATTTAGATACGGATCTATCTTTACTGAAGTTAGGCGCAGTCCTGCAGATTTTAGTAAAACTCCGATGCTTGACGCTGTGATTCCTTTACCTAGTCCAGATAGGACCCCGCCCGTGACTACGACATACTTCATGCAATCAACGGGGTTTGAAGCCGACATGTCTCGCATATCAACATTGGCTCTGTGGATTACAAAATTACTCGCTAAAGCGCGCGTCTCGCAAGTCTAAGTATCGTCTGACTCCCGAAGAGTCATGGCCGGTGCTACCCACTCCAGGATTTTAGTTACCGGAGCACTCGGCCAGATTGGTACAGAATTGGTTGAAGCACTGCGCGCTCGCTATGGCGCAGATGCTGTTGTGGCTAGCGATGTGCGAGATATCCCCGATCATCCCTGTGTGGTTGGAGGTCCATACAGGCATCTGAGTGTAATTGACGCCAATGCCTTTGATGAGGTAGTAATCGAGGAATCGATTGGAACCGTATATCACTTGGCTGCTATCCTAAGTGCAACGGGAGAAAAGAATCCCGAATTATGTGAAAGAATCAATGTGGGAGGGACAGTTACTGTTTTGGAAGCTGCTCGAAAACATAGATTGAGAGTTTATGCTCCATCATCAATCGCAGTTTTTGGCCCAGATGCTCCAAAACATGCTCCTCAAGTTTGTCCCCTCAACCCTACTACCACGTATGGTAAAACCAAGGTAACTGGGGAACGTTTGGCAATGAATTATTGGAAGCAATACGGCGTTGACGTTCGAGGAATCAGATATCCCGGTTTGATTTCCTACAAGGCTCCCGCAGGTGGAGGAACTACCGATTATGCAGTAGATATCTTTCACGCGGCACTTGAAAATGGCCACTACGATTGCTTCGTTCGTGCAGACACTCGCCTCCCAATGATGTACATGGAAGATGCAATACGTGCAACTATCGCTCTGATGGATGCTCCAGTGGAGTCAATTGGCGATGCACGTGGAGGCTACAACCTCTCGGGTTGTTCATTTACAGCCGCTGAAATCGCAGATGCGGTTGCAGCAAGGGTACCTGGATTTACTTGTGATTTCAAGCCCGACATCAGGCAAGAGTATGCTGATTCATGGCCTGATTCGGTTGACGATTCCGCAGCCAAGCAAGATTGGGGATGGAAGGCCGAGTTTGATTTAGATGCACTTTGTGATGCAATGATTTCTGGCCTTCAATCTTCATCAATCTGATTCGACCAATCGGGAGTACTCGGCTCGACATTTGCCCATAGAACATCATCTATTCTCAGGACTGTAATCGCCGCTTCTGTTGCACCAGTCAATGCCTGACGAGCTACGAAAAGAGGGTCATGGATTCCTAATTCGGCCATATCTGCCTTTTCTCCACTCATCGCATCAAGTCCGAACCATGAACCATTTTCTACTTGAGCCGCTGAAAGCGCCAATATCTCGTCAATTGGATCTAGTCCTGCATTTTCTGCTAGTACCCTAGGGATTACTTCTAGAGCGTCTGCAAAGCCCTCAATTGCCAATTGCTCTCTCCCTTTCTGGGTAGTAGCATAGGAACGTAAGTGACGAGCCAAATGAGTTTGAGTTCCTCCTCCACCAGGAAGTACCTTCGGCTCACGAACTAGTCTGAACGCTACACCAAGAGCATCATCGAAGGCTCTGCTTACCTCTTCTCGCATGGTGGATGTAGTTCCACGTAGAAGAGCGGTCATAGCACGACCTTCACCATCGATTCTAACATACCAAGCATCGTCTATCTTTTCCGCTGCACGATTGGTGTAATTTCCTACATCCTCGGCAGACATCCGATTCGCCTCCCGAACCATCTTTGCTCCAGTAAGAATCGATAATCGTTCCAAATCTTCTCTTTCGAATCTTCGATAGGCGGTTATTCCAGCCTCTTTCAACAATGGAACAGCCTCGTCTTCTATCCCGTCTCGGACGCAAAGTAGGTCAATACCCAGTGAAGAGAGGCTGGCAACCTGTTCGGCTAATTTCGCTCTCTTCCTCTCTTGGAATCCGGAAAGCACACCAGTGCTTCGAATCTCTATTTGGGCATCCAACTCCAATTCTCGATTTTCAAACCCACCATCAATTATGGCGATTTTGCCACCATCGGAATGAGTCTCTGTGGTAAAATCGAGTCGTTGTTTTTTCAGCATTAAGCCATGAATGATTTCAGATTCTGCAGCTCCGCCACCAGTCATTTGTAAGCGCTTTACTCGAATTCTCTCAAGGTCGTCACCGCCTTCTTCATTTTCCAATGCATGAGCGGCTTCAAGCGCTAAACCAGTCATTTTCTTAGCCAAGGCAGTATCGATCTTTCCAGCCATCGTTGTCGAAGTAGTAGCAATCAAATCATCATCTGAAGCATCTCTGCAAATTTCTTCTAATTGAGATAGTGATTCTTCCACCGCAATACGATATCCATTGACGATTATCGTTGGATGAACTCCAATTCTGGATAATTCCAGTGCGTTGCGCAATAGTTCTGCTGTAAGGAGAACTGAAGTTGTAGTTCCATCCCTAGCAATTCTATCCTGAGCCGAACTAGTAGCGATGAGAAGATTAGCGGTCGGATGCTCAACCTTTGCAGTCTCAAGGACGGTAACCCCATCATTGGTGACGACAATTTCTCCATTCTCGTCAACTAGCATCTTGTCCGAGCCTCTAGGGCCTAAAGTTGACCTAACAGCGCTTGCAAGTGCTAGAGCCGCATTGGTGTTGTTTACTAGAGCAGAGCGCCCCTCTATACGGTCGGTATCCTCCAAAGCAACATCCTGCTCCGACTCAACCATGTGCATAGCGAATCAAAGGCCCGCTTTCAATGCGATGTCGTGTAAATCGCAATGTATTCACTCGTCGCCCGTGCGGTCGCTCGCACGCACGCGCGAGTGCCCTATTCACCGTTTGATTCAAATATGGCAGAATACTCGGACTATACAACCTCAGGTTGAGTAGTGGTATAATGAGTACATCAGAAAGAGACGAATTCGAAGAGAGAATGCTCGAACAAATGGCCAAAATGTTCGCAGACATGGGTATGCCGATTGACGTCGAATTGCTTCAGAATATGATGCGACAGGTTCGTGATCAATTCGAGGAGATGGGTCTTGATCCAGATCGAATGGCCTCTACTGAGATAAAAATGGGAACAGATGTAGATCCCGAAGAGTTCCGTAAGCAGATGGAATCCATGCTCAATGGTCCTGGTGGAATGGGTGAGATGTTCCGAAATATGGGTATAAAGGTACAATTTGAAGGCAATACCCCTGCTGAAGTCCCAGAGATTGAGGTTGAGGAAGAAGTAACCGAAGAGCCAGATAATGATCTTCCATTAGAAGACGTATTCATCCATGAAGACAGGATGTGTATTACAGTAGACATATCCAGATTCACCGACCTCCATCAAGAAGAGGTCGAGCTTAACCTAACCAGTGGTGGTGAAATACTACAACTGATGAAAACCACACAAATGCGCCCTCTGAAGCGCTATACACTTCCACATTCGGCAGAGAATATCGTCGAATGGGATCTAAACAACGGAATTCTTGATGTCAAATTCGACATCAATTCGGAAGCTACAACAGCCGACGAAAGCGAATGAAATCAACATGGAGTCAATAAAATGAGCGCCGCAGTAATTGGAATAGACCTTGGAACGACAAATAGTTGTGTTGCTACCCTAGAGGGTGGCAAGGCCACAGTAATACCGAACTCAGAAGGAAGCAGGACTACCCCTTCGGTAGTGGCTTTCACAAAAGATGGAGACCGCCTTGTTGGAATCACCGCGAAGAGACAAGCGGTCACCAATTCAGAACGTACAATCATGTCCGTAAAGAGAGAAATGGGTACCGATTGGAAGCAAACAATCGGTGATGAGGAGTACACTCCTCAAGAAATTTCAGCATTCGTACTACAGAAGCTGAAAGCAGATGCTGAGGCATACCTCGGGCAAGAGGTAACACAGGCAGTTATTACATGTCCAGCATACTTTACCGATGCTCAAAGAAAAGCAACCCGTGACGCAGGCAGAATTGCCGGTTTAGAGGTACTACGGATAATCAACGAACCTACCGCTGCCGCACTGGCTTATGGTGTAGACAAGGATGATGACCAGACTATTTTGGTATACGACCTTGGTGGCGGTACATTCGATGTTTCAATTCTAGAAATCTACCTAGTTGACGACCAACCTCAGATCGAAGTAAAGGCAACTAGCGGAGATAATAGATTGGGTGGTGACGACTTCGATGAGGTAGTCATCGAGTGGATTCTATCAGAATTCAAGAAGACTACTGGAATAGATTTGTCTGGCGATATGCAGGCAATGAGTCGTTTGCGAGAGGCTGCAGAGAAGGCAAAAATCGAATTATCAGGAACAGGAACAACCCAGATTAATTTGCCATTCATCACCATGCGTGATGGACAGCCGGAACATCTTGACCTATCGCTTTCAAGGTCAAAATTCGAGGAATTAATCGCCGATTTAATTGAGCGAACAATGGCTCCTACTCGTCAAGCGATGAAGGACGCAGGCGTCTCAAAGGGAGAGGTCGACAAGGTCATTCTAGTAGGTGGCTCGACACGCGTTCCTGCAGTACAAACTGCGATTGAGAAGGAAGTAGGTAAGGCTCCATTCAAGGGCATCAACCCCGATGAGGCGGTTGCTGTAGGAGCTGCACTTCAGGCAGGAATCATCGTTGGCGATGAAGGAGTAACCGATGTACTACTTCTTGATGTCACTCCACTTACTCTCGGAATCGAGACCCTAGGTGGTGTAACTACAATGATGATCGAGCGTAATACTACAATCCCGAGTCGCCGCTCAGAAGTATTCTCTACCGCATCTGATAACCAACCAGCTGTAGAGGTTCACGTCTTGCAAGGAGAGCGAGAGTTCTCCAAAGACAACACTACACTGGGAAGGTTCCACCTCATGGGCATCCCACCAGCACCTCGTGGAATTCCACAGATTGAGGTGACCTTCGATATTGACGCAAATGGAATTGTGAATGTATCGGCCAAGGATCTCGGAACAGGGACTGAACAATCGATTAAGATTGAAAGTCAAACTTCTCTATCGGAAGATGAGATTCAATCAAAGATTGCAGAGGCAGAGGAATTTGCTGAGGAAGACAAGCGCCGTAAGGCTAGAGTGGATCTACGCAACCAGGCTGATAGCATCGTTTACCAAACTCGAAAGATGATGGAGGATTCAGGGGAGAAGTTGTCTGACGATGACAAGGCTCCTGTGAATGAGAAGTTGGATGAACTTGAAGCTCTCATTATGGATGAAGGTCAGCCTATTGATTTCGAAGAACTTGACGAGGCTGCAATTCAAGCCAAGATGGGTGAATTGGAAGAGGTCATGCACGGTGTCTCCACCAAACTATACGAGGCTGCTGCTGCGGAAATGGCTGAGCAACAGGCTGCTAACGAAGCAGCTGCCGATGGCGATGGTGTCGTCGAAGCAGACTTCGAAGTGGTCGATGGCGAAGACGCCGACGAGTGAATCATCCCTGAGTAATCAAGTGATGCAAGGTTCGCACGTGAACCCCCGTTCCCCCGTGAGCGACGCATGCGTTGGTGTCTACATTCCAAGCGGTTCCTGCTATGTCTAGATGAGCCCATGGAATTTCTGACTTATCGCCATTTTCATCCTCTCGGTCCTGAATGAATTGCTTGAGGAAAGCGGCTGCGGTATTGGCCCCGCCATAACGTCCCTTACCGCCATTTCTGACATCTGCAAATTTGGAACTGGTCATTTCCTTCTCAAAGGCGGGTAGAAGCGGCATAGGCCAAGCCAATTCGTCTACTGAATTACCGGCTTGATGAATACGATCTCTCAAGTTGTCATCATTTGACCAAAGTCCAGAAGCCTCTTGTCCCAAAGCAACAACACAAGCCCCTGTTAAGGTAGCAAGATCAACGATGTATGATGGATTTAGCTCTGCGGCCTTCCAAAGTCCATCGGACAGTACATTTCGACCCTCTGCATCGGTGCTGAAAATTTCAATCGTCTTTCCTGAATATGTATCGATAACATCTCCAGGTCTGTAGGCTTCTGCGCTAGGCATATTTTCGGCCATACATGTGATTCCATTAACTCGACCTTCATATCCCGTAGCCCAAAGTGCTTGGAATAGTCCGAAAACGGTGGCTGAACCGTGCATATCGTACTTCATATCCCACATACCTTGACTGGGTTTAATCGAAATTCCACCTGTGTCAAAGGTGATACCTTTTCCGACTATACAAGGCACCTGTTCGCCTGATTGTACGTTTGGATTTAATCGGAAGAATACCATACAGGGCTTGCGAATGCTACCTTTTCCGACAGCGATTACACCATGCATTCCTTCCTTCTGTAGTCGTGCATAATCCCATACTTCAACCTCGACATTATCCTTGCCTTCAGCCCATTCAAGGGCTCTACGACCGAACTCTTCAGGGTATAATCGGTTTGCTGGCTCATTTGCTAGGTCCCGACTTAGGTGAACACCGGTTGTAACAAGACTTGCTTTCTCAATTGATTCACTCAATGCTTCGAGATGGCGGTCGTGTGCTTGACATTCTAATGTCCAACCATCGTGATTGTTTTCTTCGTCCTTTTTCTGATATTTATCAAACTGATAATCTCGTAGCATCATACCCTCAGCAAAAGCGTTCATGTTTTCTGTAGACCATCCCGAAGTAAATCGGATTACGATATCACTACCTAAGTCCTTAGAAAGACTCGAAAGACACTTCGCGCCAGTATCCCGAGCGACTTTGTGAGTAAGTTTGCCTTTCTTTCCAACCCCGATGAAAATAACCGTGCAGCCCTTGGTCCAAACACTGAGAGATTCCCCAACCTTTCCCGAAATTGCATCACTTGCAGCTGCGGCCTTCACAGCAATACTTGGCCCCCGACCGAGGCCAACGGTGGTATTGTTCGGGGCCTTATCAAAGTCCTTGAATACAGGAATAATCATTATGTCCCCAGTTCGGTCAAAATTAGCACAACTCACCTTCATGGATAGGGGGAAAAAGTTCCAATATACAAATAATTTCAAAATAAATTCTTAATTTCAATAGGTTTTTTGAAGTAAAAAGTTAATTTTTACTCAAAAATCATTATTTTTTCTACTTCCCGCAAAAGCCGCCAATAGTATTGAAAATAGATGGATAAACATAGAGGGAGCGGGTAGTAATCCTTCTTTATTGTTCGAGATTTCTACTACAGAGTCGTCAATATTTTCTTCTACCCATTGACTAGCATCGATTACTCTCTTCTGGTAGTATATACTCCAGTTTCCATCCTCGATTATGGTTAGATTTTGAGCGTCTAATGTAATCTTGGTTTGATTCGTAGCGTTTACTCCAAATAGGGATGAATTCCATAGCAATCGGCTACTTGAATCAGAATATTGTAAGGTGATATTCGACGTACTCGCTCTTCCAAGATTTACTACATGAGCATCGATTTCATTACCTCTTATCTCGATGCTTTCCACAACCAGTCGAGCTCGCCAATACCAGACGTTCTCGATTAGATAGATCATTACATCGAGTTCCTCACCAAGCCTTTGGGATAGCGGTTCTATGGTTCCAAGGAGGAATTGCTCGTCATCGGTCTCGAAGGTGAATGTTGGATAACCCATCACTCCATATCCATAATCACGACTGGTTCCACAATTAGGGTATAGTCCTTGGTTAGCGTTACGAATAGGAATATCTGAAATGTTTGAATTTACTTCATCTCTAATGTGATGGTACATTTCCCAATCCGATGGCTGTTCTGGCCATTTACCCCATGGATAGAGCATTATCCAGACACCGGTATGCATGGTGATGTATAGGTCGGCATCGGGCACAACTTCGTTCATGTAAATCGAATTTGCCAAAGTTTCGGATTCACTGAAAGCACTACTTCCAGGTTGGGTGGTAGGGCAAGTATTCCAGTAGTGGTCGTAATTTCTGTTTAGGTCAACTTGGTTGATATTCCATCTTGTGTCGTGGTCATTACCATCCGCGTTTAACATAATCAAAATGTGTAATTCAGTATTGGCTAATACATCGAGAACGTCTTGTTGTCCGTCTGCCCAACCCTCGATGTAATACTCGGCAACTAGGAAAGCAAGTTCAGTTCCAAGATGTTCGTTGCCATGATGTCCTCCATCGATGTAAACAACGTCTTTTTCGCTTCCATCTAGCTTGGTTTCTTGGCTCCAATCCGAAATTTGCAACATCCAAATTTCTCTCCCCAGTTCAGTCTGGCCTATGCTGAACATCTCGACGATTTCGGGATAGTCATCCGCCCATTCGTTTAGATCTAAGGTTAGAGTTGCATAGGAATGATACCAATGCTCTTGGATAATGTCTGGCTGACCAATTTGTGCTGTAGCCGCAGGTGAGGTTGATACAGCGAGCATTGATACTACAATCAATACTGTAAGCCAGCGGCGCATGCGCCGCTGTAGGGGTCATTGCATAGAATCATTCCCATGATTAATTTACAAAATTTTAATCAATTTTAATTGGCGATATGTGCGGCAATAATCTTCGTTGTGATTAATGCTGCATTAAATTGCGTTATACGATCATCGCCGGGAGCAATTTCATTCACATCAGCTCCAATTATCTCAGCGCTGCTGGCAAACAACCCTTCGATAATTTCCACCGCACCCCAATGAGTCAGACCCCCAGGAACTGGGGTGCCTGTATCGGGAACCAATGAACCATCTAATCCATCGATATCAAAAGTCAACCATATAGGTCCACTCAATTGGCTAATTCTTTCAATTAGAGAGTTCCAAATAGTCATTCCAGCAGACGGACTGAAGAGGTCTTGGGCATAGAACGTCTCAATTCGGTCATCGGTTTCCGCAAACTCCGCTTCATCGAGTGAATATGCGCGAATTCCAATCTGCAAAAGACCGCCGATTCCACAATCCAAAGCGCGCCTTACAGCAGTACCATGACTGAATCGCTCACCATTGAGTGAATCTCGAAGGTCGGCATGAGCATCGACCTGAACTATCGTGAGTTTGGACAGGTCACCAGCGATAGAGGGGTGATTTTGTAGAGCTTCCACAACCGGTGGTAAGAGCCCATGCTCTCCACCTAACACAATAGGAAATTGTTCTGAGTTAAACCACGGCATAAGATAATCCCGAATAGAATCTAGTTGTTCCCTTAGAGTCCCTGCCTCAGAACTCCAAGGTTGGGCGGTGTGAAATGCTAGTCCACAAGGCAACTCATCTTCCAGTAATGGGTCGTACAATTCGACCTGCGAACTCGCCTCGATAGCGGCCGCGGGTCCATGTTCTGTGCCCTCGCCCCAACTAGTAGTCATCTCAAATGGAATAGGAAGAATCACCACATCCCATGGCCCTTCTTTTGACTCTGAGAGCCCGAGGAAGGTTGGGTTAGCCTCACCGTCCATGGGTTGTGCCGAGTCATTATTCGATTAACCACTTCGGGTCTAATCCACACGAATCGTGGACTCGATGTGCGATTGTTGATAAAGAACGGGCTTCCATATTCTACCACAGGAGGGGGATGCGATGGGTATGACGCTAGCAGAGTTAACTCAGGCTATCCGCCGCAAAGTCGATTCGGAAATGGAAGTAATCGTCGCCGAATCGATTGCTGAACACGCCTTAGGTTTCTTCGGTTTTTCAAATCGTATTATCGACAATGCGCTAGAACCTACAGATCGTAACCTCTTCTATCAATTACAAGACTATGACTTGCTTACTACAGAATCCGAGGAAACCACACTTTGGGACGGTAGGGAATGGAGAATTCACTATTGGAAATTCAAACCCGATGCTAGGGAGTTTGCCAGGAGAGCAATGTCCGAGGCTGAAAACAAGGAAGACGAAGACCCCTACGCAGGAATTTACGATGACGTTCCAACCTCTCTATGGCGAGAAAGAATGACCGATGAGGACGAAGAAGACGATTGGGAAGAACCCCTATTCTGATTCAAATAGCCCAATCGTGACGGGCAAATGTACAAACAATATCACTGAAGGGTATAGTCGTGGACAACCGATTCCAGAGCGCCTTGTTGCTGACGCTATTGCTTCTCGCACCAATGGCTGGCATTGCTGGAGCTGACGAAGTTGAGCCCGCTCAATCATGCGAAATCCTCGTAGATTGGGATTATGATTGGGCTCTCGATGAAAACGGAACATGGCAAGAAATGGTAATTCATCGATACAGAACCACCTACGAGCCGGCTTTCCAGAATGGCACTTCACCAAGCGGGGTAACAATCGATGTTCAACACATAAGAGAGGGCCAAATCATCGCTACTGAGGCTGACTCTAGCTACGTCGTAGCGGGTGGCGAAATCGATATTGTGCTATCGGATGAGCCGGCATTCCTTGATCAGGTATTTATCGAAGTCAGTTCGACTGAAGCAACTTGTTCGCGTTCCTTGGATATGACAATGTGGAACCAACCTTCGGCTGACCATGAAATTACCCGTGAAACCACTTGGGAGTTGCAGAATGACGCAGAAGGAGGTTCAAGCCTATACTTCGAGGGAAGAGGTTGGCAGAAGAGAACTGGTGAAAGTCTGAGTTCCAGTGAATTAGGAAACGGCTCCCTAGTACTTGATTTAGACACTGGAACCGACCAGATGTATCTGACTCTTGATTTGCATAACGTATGGATGAATGAGACATATGATGGTACAGAAATAACCCGTCAAATTTTCGAGATGCGTGGCTCGGGCAGTTTAGAATTCGTAAGTGATTCAGAGGACTCTCTAATCGATGTAGAGGCCAATGTATACCAAGCATACATACTCAGAGATTGGGAAGATGGAATATTGACAGAGCGACTAACCTTGGAAGCAACTGGCTCTATATCTTACAACGGAGGTTCGAATAATAGTACTCAAGGAGGATATGGAGAACTATCTGTATTCTATATCGAAACCTGGGATGAAGATGGCGTTCGTCGTTTATCAGACACTCAAATTGAGGCTAACCTAAGTATTCGTCTTCAAACCCAAGATGAAGCATTCTCAATCGAATTGGACGAATTCCGAACTAGAGAAAAATGGCTCGACGGAGTTCGCGAAGAACAATCACTGAAAATCAAAGGTTCTGGAGAATTTGGTTTCCCTATCGAAGATAGTCAATTCCAGGTTCAAGTAAATGGAACTGTTCCAGATATTCACTACGAGGTAGTTGGTGGAGAGGTCGTACAGGATCGCATAATTGTCGACGGCCAATACTCTGGTGATGCGAGTGGTTCGTTTGGATATGTTCGCCAAATAGACAAATCTCTGATTCAAGCGAATGCTACTGGAGAAGAATTCGAAGTTGATGTGATTGAAAATGAATTATGGTTCAATATTTCAGGAACTCCTATCGGTCCAATCGGACAAGAAATTGAAGCTGAACATAATTTGACCTACGAATACACTGTTCCTCAAACAGATTGGGCTAATCGAACAGTTCGCTACTTGTATGTTGAGGATAATGGCACTACAAGCAATGAATATCCGGAAAATTCTCCGATAATCTTGGAGCCCGAGAGGCCTCGGTACGATGGCGACATGAATATCACGGGTTTCAGAGAAACTGGTATTGTACCCGACAAATATGTGATCGGAGATAATTTCCCTACCTCAAGCGATGGTATTAGCCCGAGGATAGAAATCATCGGCATTAGGATGGGTATGGCAGATGGACATGAGGTCGAATTGGCTGAGTGGCAGGATACAGAATCCTTAGACAATTTCACTGCGTATGGGACGGTAATCAATGAGGGCTTGCTCGCTGGTATGCTTCACGAAGTGTATCGGATAATCGATATTGGTCTGCCGATAGGAGGCGAAAATGATAGCGAATCAGAAGCTGTTAGAGTCGTCGAACATCAGACGCTTGAGAGGGTACTCTATCCCTCGGTAATCACCGCCGCAGAGAATACCCCTCCTGCCTTGCTTAATCTAAGATTTAGAGAAGGGATTCTATTCACCGAAGGTGGTTTTGCTCACCTTGAAGCAGTGATTGAAGATGTCGATACTGACGTGGTCGGTGTGATGGTAGATTTGAGTGAATTTGGTCTAGGAATAATCACTCTTTCAGACTCTGGCTTAAACGGCGACGAGGTAATTCAAGACTCAATTTGGACGGCAAGGATAAATCACGATGGTCTAGAGTTTGGAAATTTATCCGTTCCAGTAAAGATGGATGATCTCTGGACCGATGTCCAAACTACTGCTTATGTTGAAATTTCAAATGCTGCCCCTCGAATAACTTCGCGCGCCTATACTCCTGACTTTGCATATCGAGGTGAAGTAATCTCTGCAAGTCTCAAGGTAGAGGATGGGCATGGTGTAAAATCGGTAATAATCGATCTACTCAGTGCCGGTGGAGAGCTTACTCCACTATCCTTTGACTCCACTACTAGTCGATGGACTGGCCAATTTGTCCTACCTGATTCTCTAGCGCCTGGATTGCGGACGATTCCTATTCAGGTCGAAGATAACCAAGGTGCTAGTGCCCTCGTAGATGGCGGTTCGGTAGTTCAAGTCTTGAACGAAGCACCAGAGATAAGCAACGTATCTTTCTTCGATGAGGGTGAATGGGTATCGATAATCGAGATTCCTAAATCTGGTGAGAAAACATACACTATGGAAGTATCAATTTCCGATCCAGATGGAGTATCTTCTACCCAAGCGAAAATTGGTCGTCTTGCACCAATTGGGAAATCTGAGACATGGCTATTGTTGAACGACGATGGCTTAGATGGTGACAGAGTTGCAGGAGACGGCATATATTCCATACAAATCGATGTCCGCTCTAGTTTATCTGAGGGCGAGATAAATTACCTTGTTCGAGGGTCAGATATATTCCAATCTATTACACCAGCAGAGTCTCAGACACATACAATCGAATTAGTTGATGAGAAGGCTTCTGGGGGAGTGGGGACAAATTGGATTGCAGAAAATTCCACCACTCTGGTGCTGATTGGCTTGCTAATGCTGCTCGCCTTAGGTGCTACTGCAATCGTTGTGACAATGCGAAATGCGGATTTTGAGTAAAAAACGTGACGTGCGAACCTCCTTATCTCACCATACACTCTCCATCGATGTGAATAGAACCTCAGCGGTCATCCTATCTGCCATCGCGTTGAGCGCATTAGCCTCTCCAATAATCGCAGCATCATCTCCTGATAATTCTACTACTAGCACACCTCGTTCCATTAGTGTTGACTTGGATTTCACTCCAATGGACGGAGATTATGTCAAACTCGATGGGCAACAATATTCTATTTACTTCAAAGAGTATATTGAGAGTGACTCATTTTGGGACAGAGTGGTAATTCACTCTGTGAGAAGCGATATGGGTTATTGGACTCAAGCGGATGAATCCTGCTCAATAGGTACCTTCACCGGACAGTGTAATGTCAGAGAGACTCGTCAAGGAATGCATTTTACAGCATACAATGATGTCTATGGCATCTCAATCGAGAGCGATTGGACCTATGACGAAACAACATATTCTGCAAAAGGAGATGATTGGTATGAAAGCGATTCTGTTTACTTCGAGGATTATTACATAGATTACGGAACTTTAGGACTGGATGATGAAGCAGGAAGATATTGGGAAAATATCACAATAGAGGTTTCAGAGAGTAGTATGCCCTCTTCAATGACTGTTGGTACAATATTCACCATTACGTCGGAAAATTGGGAAGATTGGTCTTGGGTTGATCTCAATGACAATGGAAGTCGAACCGAGGATTCGGGATCGGAATATTGGATGGAGGATACTTCCTATGAAGGAATGCAAGAATTATCGATAGAGTTCGAAGGTTACAATGAGGCGGACTCGGCTGGTTCATCTCCAACGACACTTTCTGTTTTACAAGTTGAACTTAGAAACGTCTCTGATGGAGGAGAGCTTATTGATTTGCTATTATTCACTGAGTGGGGTGGTATTGCAGGATTCTACTACGATGCTGAAAATGCTACAGATTTAGTTCCAATGACAATGTGGAATAACCAAGCTGGAGGATTCCCCGATGCTGATGGAGACGGTTGTCCTGATGAAGAGGATGCATTCCCTGATGATGCTTCCGAGTGTAGCGATTTCGATTCCGACGGAGTAGGCGATAACGCCGATCCAGACGATGATAATGACGGCTGGGATGACGTAGACGAGTCATCTTGTGGTACCGATCAATTCGATTCTAGCTCATATCCTTCAGACGTAGATTCCGACGGATTATGCAATGGTTTAGACCCAGATGATGATAATGATGGTTACAACGATCCAATCGATGATTTCCCCGAAGATCCTTCTGAATGGAATGATAACGATAATGATGAGATTGGAGACAATGCAGACTTAGACGATGATAATGATGGATTTTCTGATATTACTGAGCAAGATTGCGGTTCTGACCCAATGAGTGTATTCTCCCAACCACTGGATACAGATGCCGATGGAGAATGTGATGAATTGGACTCTGATGATGATAATGATGGTTGGGAAGATGACCGTGATAGTTTCCCGAAAGACCCTACGGAGTGGTTGGATACCGATTCGGATAGTATTGGCAATAACGCCGATACAGATGATGATAATGATGGCTGGATTGATACAAAGGAAGTTGAATGTGGCACTGGCCCTCTAGATGCCCTCAGTTTCCCACAAGACTTCGATGGGGACTCACTTTGTGATGCTGTAGATACCGATGATGATGGTGACAAATGGTCCGATACCGTGGACGTATTTCCTCTCGACCCGTCAGAATGGTTCGATACAGATGGAGATGGAATAGGAAATAATGCAGATACCGATGATGACGGAGATGGTTGGTCGGATGTTGCTGAGGAAACCTGTGATGGTGACAAGGATGATTCTTCGATTGAACCAACTGATTCTGATGGCGACGGGCTCTGTGATGGTATGGATCCAGATAGGGATGGGGACGGCACAATAAATGACGATGACGCATTCCCTGACGACCCAAGTGAAGATCTAGATTCAGACAACGATGGTGTAGGAAACAATGCCGATTTGGATGACGATGGAGACGGCTTATCGGACCTCGATGAAATTGCAGCCGGTACTGACCCCTTGGACAGTGACACCGATTCAGATGGTTGGAATGATGGATTTGATGCCTTCCCGTTGAATACTGCTGAGTGGAAGGACACAGATGGTGATGGAGTAGGTGATAATTCAGATGTGTACCCCAATTTTTCACTTTGGCAGACCACGGGTGATATGATATTGAGCGTGTTAGTCGTTGCGTTATTCATAGGATTAATTGCAGGTGGAGCAATATTTGTTACAGTATCACGAAAGAAACCCGAGGCTCAACAATTAGCTCAGGATTATTCACACCAAGTAAGCCCACCGAGTCCAATTGCAATGTATACTGATGAAGAGTTGCGACAAGCCGGTTGGAGTGACCAACAAATAGCCGAACAACGTGGCAAGTGAATTGCTATATTTTGGTACGAGTGCCGGGATTTGAACCCGGGTTCAGGCGTTGGCAACGCCCGGTGATAACCACTACACTACACTCGTGTGAAATTCCGGAATCAAGACTCACTTTTCTAAGCGTCGGTGGTCTAAGCAGCGAGTCTCTGTAGGTTCTCGATGATTGTATCCCGTGTACTTCGATAGACATCGATGGATAATCCAACCGGGTCCTCAAGACCCCAATCTTCTGCAATAGGAAGCATTGGGCATTCAACTCCACAGCCCATGCTGATTATCATGTCCCAGCCTTCAGTTTCTATATCGTCTACAGATTTTGGCCTTAGACCAGATGTGCTAACCCCCATTTCCTCTAACACTGTTAGTGAGTTTTCAGCTACACTTGATCCCGGATGTGTTCCTGCAGATGCTGCCTCGTGGCCAAAGTGTCGAGCTAATGCTTCTGCCATTTGGCTTCGACAGGTATTCCCCACACATACAAACAATAGTCGCATGTATCATCTGTGGTAGCCACCCTACTTGAAGGAAACACCAATAGAATACAGCCCAAAGGGCTGATTTATGACTCGGGTTTGTTTTATTTTCACCACGCAGCCTTGAAGTAGACCTCACCTCGCCCTTCGAATCAATGTCAGATTCGCCAATATCCCACCACCCTGGCGGTGGTCTTCCAATGGCCGATTCACAAGGCTCACCAGAGGAAGCATCTGCTTCCCCTGAACAGAAGGCGCAAATGGAGCAAGCATACGCACAGATGCGCCGAAAGATGCGGATGACTCAGTTAGACGAGGAGATCAAACACAAGGTGATGGTTCTCTCTGGAAAGGGTGGAGTAGGCAAATCTACAGTGTCGGTCGGATTGGCTCTTTCGCTTGCTCGACAAGGAAAGAAAGTTGGACTAATGGATATCGATATCACCGGTCCTAATGTACCAAAGATGCTTGGTATTGAAGATGCTGAATTGCACGTTGAAGACGGTCAAATTTTCCCAGCTATTGGACCTCATGGACTGAAGGTAATTTCCATGGCTTTCCTAATCGAAGACCCGGATAAGCCGGTAATTTGGCGCGGACCAATCAAACTTGGAGCAATTCAACAATTCATTGGAGACGTCGCATGGGGAGAATTAGATGCCCTAATCATCGACTTCCCACCAGGAACCAGCGACGAACCTCTTACCGTATCACAGAGCCTTCCAGGTATTGATGGAGTAGTAATCGTAACAACACCTCAAGACGTTGCTTTACTAGATTCTCGTAAGTCGATTAATTTCGCCAAAACCATTTCTTTACCATGCTTAGGTGTTGTCGAAAATATGAGTGGATATACACTCCATGGAAAGGCTGAGCCTAACTCTCAAATCAGCGTCATGGGACCTACTGGAACCGCTATCGAATCAACCACCGATGAGAATGGAGATTGGTCTGTAACCCTAGACGTTTTCAAGTCGGGTGGAGGAGAGGCCGCAGCGGTTGAACTTGAAGTCCCATTCCTCGGTGCCTTACCATTCGACCCAGGTATTGTCAGAGGCGGTGACGATGGTGTACATCGCATTATTGCCGAGCCTGATGGTGCTACCGCCGCAGCTTTCGATGCGGTTGTGGATAATGTACTGGCCGAATTAGAGGGAAGTAGTGGCCCAACCGTCCGAATCTCTTAGATTCGGACGAATTTGAGGGGTTTTCGCTCTCGATTTCCTTAGGGGTGGATTCTTGAGATATCGGTTGCCTCGGTGATTTAGGGAGTGGAGACCGGTATGGCGGGTGGCTCTGGAATCTACATCTCTTGGTTGATGGGTGCTATTCTGCTATCCGTTGCTCTAATGCCTTTGATGAAACCGCCTTGGGCGAAAATCAGAATTCAAGGCTTCGTAGATATGTTCCGTCGCTACTGGGCTCACATGTTTGTGGTATTCTCGGTCTATCTTTGGAAGGATATTCTCGACCAACTAGATCGTATCTTGATGGCTAATACTCAACTCGATATGACTCCATATGTCTACGCTATCGAGGGGGATATTGTACTGTGGATTCAGGATGCTTTCCAAAATGAATTACTGTCAATTGCTCTAACTCACTTTTATGTCATGGGATTCATGACAGCAACCTTCGCATCATTCGTTTACCCGATATATTTCGATGACCGTCACATGGCAGATAGAGTCTCATTGTCGATGTTCTGGGTCTATGTATTGGCAATTCCATTTTACTTATTTTTCAACGTAAGAGTGACTGGAGATCACATCCCAGCGATGGAAACTATCGCCTATGATTTAACACCAGAAATACACAATTGGTTCACCAGAATAGACCCTTTTACAAACGGTATGCCCAGTCTCCATATTGGCCTGCCATTTGCAGTGTGGTTGACTTATCTAAAGTGGGATGATGATGGTCGTTGGGCCAAGTTTAGAACCGCACTATTGATTTTCATATTGTTAACAGGATTTACAATCCTGTACCTTGGAATTCATTGGGTGGTTGACATAATTGGTGGGATATTGGTGGCAACACTCGCCGTCAACTTAACAGAAAGAACTCACGAGCCAGTTTGGAGATTTGCAGACGAACGCCTCTTTACTCGTCGATTAGCTAGATTCATGAAAGATCCAAAAGCATGGTTTGTAGGGGCTAAGAATTCGATTAACGCACGGATTGATCCATACAGAGAGCCCTCGAAAACTCAAACAGGGGCACTGATTGTTGCCATACTTCTTGGAACCGGTTTGGTTCTACTTTGGGACGCAACTCACCAAGATTTCCCTGTTGAGGGAGTTACCCCTACCTATACAGCAGGGTCAGGAGATTGGTTGGTTACCGTACAAGAAAATGATAACGGAACGGTCGACTTTATCTCTTGGAGTTCTCAAACTAGGGAGTCGGAAACAATTGCTACAATAATTCTCGGTGAGGATGGATGGACTTCTGTTCCAAGGGTTGCTGCATCAGAAAAAGGAGTTGCTCTTTTTGACTCATTTAAGTTAGAATTCTGGTCATACAATACACCGTCAGAGACATTCAGTCTAAATTGGTGGACGGAAGAAATCAATCCTGAATCTGAGCCAATAATCGATGTTTTATTGGCTGAAAATGCCAATCAAGAAGCAGTAATTGCGGTGGTTTACTCAAATGATCTAATCTATCGAAATTCAGATGGGGTTATTGCGGATTACGTTTCACCTGAAGGGCCATTTTCCATAGTTGCATCATCCGGTTCGCTAATTGCAAGTGCTAATTCAACTGCGAACGGCCCTGTGCTTGATATTGTCTCACTTTCCACCCAATTGAGTCTTCGAATTGACATTGCAAATACAACAGACGAAGTTATAGACAATCATTTAGGAGATGTATTTGGAGAAGAGGTAAATTACTCTAATTCTCAAATTGTTGAACTAGCAATGGATGGAAATGACATCGTTGCGGTTATTGATGTAGGGCCGGTAAATCGGACAATACTAATCGACACAATTAGTGGCTCTCAATTACTCCTTTCAAACCCACTTTGGCCTTCCTCATCACCTAGCATTTCCGGCGAAAATGTCGCATTTCTCCAAATCCCTCGGTTCGACCCAACAGCGGAACCCGACGACTTGCTGACTGCTAGAGATGTATTTCTTCACAATATAGAAGAAAATAGAACATTACAATTGACCATTGACGATGATGTAGACCAGTATAACCCTCAGGTATTGGAAACCAATTTGGCATGGATTGAAAGTCTAGATGATGGGACTTTGGAAATTCGTATGCATGCTTTGGAGGAAACCTTCGAACCCTATTCTTCGGTGGTATTACAATCTTCGATTGTACTTCTAATTCCGATGATGATTCTGTATGCTTTCCAATCTGCAAATGGCTCTTCTAAAGTCAATGGGCGTCGAGAGAATTAATCATTCAGCAAGCCTGAACATTTCGTCTAAACTTCTCTGTGCACGCTGAATAATTTCATCATCGAGTTCAATGATTTGATCTGGGTGAGGTTCTCGTAGTGCCTGAAGTATATCTTCCAATTGAGTCATTTTCATGTAACGGCACATAACACAAGTTCCAATTAGATTCAGCTCATTTTCTGATTCTGCCCTAACCCGATCAGCAGTTCCACATTCTGTAATTAGCATAATATCGGATTTTCCTTCTGAACCAAGCCTCAAGGCCTCTTCTCGAAGTACTTCGCTGCTACCTACAATGTCGCTCTCTGCGATTACGTCCGCATCGCATTCTGGATGGCTCAATACCTGTAATGCGATACCCTGCTCAGCAGTCCTGTCTCTCCATGAGCGTATTTTTTCTCCAGTAAAAGTAGCGTGAACATAACATTCGCCATCGTAATTGATGACTTCCTTCTTTCCAGCGAGATGTTCAGCAAGGTGTTTACCCATCAATTGATCAGGTACGAAGATTATTCGATCACCAGGGAGCCTCTCACAAATTTTGAGATAATTGCTACTTGTTACGCAGACATCAACCTCAGCCTTTACTTCGGCAGTTGTGTTGATGTAACATGCCACAGGGACTCCCGGATATCTCGACTTTAACTCACGAACATCCTCTGCAGTTATGCTATCAGAAAGAGTACAGCCGGCATCCGGAGAGGGGTGTAGAACGGTCTTGTGGGGGCTGACAATTTTCGCAGTCTCAGCCATGAAGCGCACACTAGAAAATAGAATGGTTTGCTGCGGTGCATCTCTAGCGGCCTTGGATAGTGAGTAACTGTCGGATACAGAGTCCGCTACTCCGTATACGATATCCGGAGTTTGATAAGAATGAGCGATGAGAAAAACATCGTTCTCTTTCTTTAATTGATTAATTTCGAGAGTCAGTGGTGCAATTGTTTTGCAAGTTTCAATGTCCCAAAGTGCACCTTGATTGATGACCTTCTGTAACCTCTTAGCCTCTGCTTCTATCTCTTCCTTAGAATATGACTTGGGAGTTACTAAACCTCGCGGTAGCGGGGCCGAGGGCATCTGCATAGTCATCTAAACTCGCTACTTCGTCCTGTGCAACCGCTTTCAAGGCATCTCATCTCGGAGGGGTATGGATGAGGGGGCGATTCCGATGTGGATTGAGGATACGGTCCTTCACATCGGGGCAGAGGCAACTGCAATTTCAGGCTCTTGGATGGGGCGAAAAGCGGTTCTAAAAAAGAGGGAACCAAGAGCCTATAGGCACCCTTCATTAGATCGAAAATTAACCCGTCAAAGATTGGCTGCAGAGGCTAGGATTCTATCGCGTTTACAATCTATTGATTTTCCTTCTCCATCACTATTGGATGTAGATGCAGATGGAGGATGGATGTTACTATCAAGAATAGATGGAGTGCCTATGTATGAAGCATTACAGAATGGTGATGCAGGTGCGAAAGAAATTCGTAAGTTTGGAGAATTAATTCGAAAATTACATGAATCCGATATCGCTCATGGAGATCTAACTACACATAATGTGCTAATTGATAATCAAGGAAATTTGACCCTAATTGACTTTGGCCTCGCTAGAATTGCTCCAGAAATAGAACAACTCGGCTTAGATTTACAGGTCCTAAATGAATGCTTAACCGCTAGCCATTATAATTTCGAATCAGCAGTTGAAACAATGGTTGAAGGCTATTTATCTGCAGATTCCGGCAAATCTTCTGCAGTATCTCACTTGTCTGCAAAGGAAGTTGTTGATCGATTCAATGCGATTCGTGGTCGAGTTAGATATCATGCCTGAGTTGAGATAATGAGAATTCTCTTTGCAACAGGTAATGAAAACAAAATTGTAGAAGCTCGAGAGGTGTTAGAGCCTCTCGGACACAGTGTTGAGGGCTTGGTAATTAACGGACAGAGGCCTAATTTTGACGAGCCAAAGCATCTCGGATTAGACGGTGTAGCTGAATCGAAAATCCGACAAGCAATGGAATTAATTCAAGGAAGCGAATTAGAGGGTAGCGCAATTCTTGTCGAAGATTCAGGTATTTTCCTTGATGCATTTCCTGAATGGCCGGGTGCAGAATCTTCGGATGTAGAGAAAGAAATTGGTCTCGATGGAATTATTGAGAAAATCAAAGGTTCCGGAAATAGCGGTGCAGAATATAGGGCGGTAGCAATTCTCTCAAATGGAAATCAAGTTTGGAAATCAAAAGGAATCTGCCGCGGTAAAATATCTGACCTTCCACGGGGCAGTAATGGCTTCGGATATGACCCAATTTTCATTCCTGAGGAAGGCGATGGAGGAACCTTTGGGGAATTAGGCAATGAGATAAAAAATCAGATATCTCACAGAAAAAAAGCCATGCTAGGACTATCAAATCTCCTCAAATCCCCGTCAAGGTGAATAGAGACTAGCCACTGTGGTAGCCCGAGGGGCAGACATGGTTTCGTACACACGGCTCTTGCTTCTAGTCCTTTTAGGACTAGGAATGCCGCTTTTCCTACTGTTCCAAGGTTCGATGAATCTTGCTCAACAAATCGCAGCGGGAACAGTGCTATTGGCCTTCCTTTCTCTATTGGTATTTTCAGGTAGAAGGCCACTACCTCCGACTCCAAAAGCTCCTGTGGTCGAGATCGAAGAAGAGGAGGATGAAGCAGAACCAGAACCAGCAACTGAAGAGGTTGAGGTAGAACCGGAGGAAGTTCGCCGTAGTCGCCGCCGAGTTGCTGCTCCAGTTGCAGCACCTCCAACATTACCTCCTCCTCCGATTGCTATGCCAAGCCCCGATGACCAAATGCCAGCACCTAGTATGCCAATGCCCCCTCCAATGCCTTCCCCCCAAGCACCAATTGTACCTGGAGATGGAGAGAATGTTGCTCAGCGTCTAGTGGTTTCCCGAGATGCCCAATCTGAAATGGAAACTGAAATCGAGAGTTATGTTGAGCAACAAAGAGAGAAAAGGGCGGTTATTCGAGGAAAAATTGACCGACGTCGTCGAATGGCATTAGCTGAGAGAAAGGCTGCTAAGGTCAGAATGTGGACAGAGTTAGAGGACGGTGAAGACCTCGGAGCTTTACTGAATCAAGCAAATCATGGTTTGACTGTAATTGAAGAAGACGAAAACCCAGATGATACCTCTCCTCTCGGTGTCTCATATGTCCGAATTGACGAGTCTAGAATACTCAAAATCAGAGTTCCATTGAAGATTCCAGAGAAGGCAGTAAGCAAACCTGCTGAAGCATTACCAGAGGTTGAAGATATGCCTTCAATGCCTCCTCCACCTAGCGGTTTGCCGCCCATGCCTCCTCCTCCTGGAATGCCCCCTCCGGCTCCGCCTGAGTGAGCGTATCTTCAAGCGGCGGTTGCTCTTCGGTCGACCATGAGTGAAGACGTGCTACTGGTCGAGAACGTCCCAGTCGAAGGCTCAAGCCCCGCTGGTGGAGTGATTTCTGTTTGGACGTTAAATCGTCCAGAAAAACTCAATGCTCTGAACAAAGATTCCCATACTGCTCTCAAACAGGCCTGTGATCAAGCGGAGGCTGATGACACCGTCCGAGTAGTGGTAATTCGTGGAGCTGCGCCCCTACCTGCCCCAGAGGGTAAGCGTCAGAAACCAGCCGCTTTTGCTGCTGGAGCGGATATTTCTGAGTTTGCAGGAAAGAATTCAGATGACGTTCGACCATTCTTTGAGGATAATGCATGGGAAAGAGTTTGGAATCTATCAAAACCAACTATTGCAATGGTGGATGGCTTTGCTCTTGGAGGAGGAACCGAATTAGCACTTTCCTGTGATTTACGAATCGCTAGCACTCGGGCTAAGTTCGGAACCCCTGAAATTAATCTTGGACTGATTCCCGGTGGTGGCGGAACTCAACGGCTTTCGGATATTCTGGGCTATGGCAAAGCAATGGAGATGGTCCTGACTGGGGAAATGGTCGGGTCAGAAGAGGCGCTAAGACTTGGATTAGTTAACGATGTTGTAGAGCCTGAGCAACTTGAATCTAGAACAATGGAAATGGCAGAAAATATAGCCAAAAAGTCACCATATACTATCAAGGTTGCAAAACGAGCAGTCCGTTCTGCTCTCGATCTTGGAATGTCTGAAGGAATATTAGCAGAGAG